>JAHIVD010000049.1 GCA_018816815.1 Patescibacteria group bacterium | reverse complement strand
TAAGAAAATATATTCAGCAACAAGGTGAAGAGGATTTTGGGCAAGCGAAGCTTGAAATATGAGGGAAACCGGCTGCGTAAGCTGCCGGTAGTTCATTTTAATAAATATGATGAGCTTATAATTATTTTTTCGCAACTATTACAATTCTGTGTCTTGGAAGAAGAATACCTTTTCCCGTAATATGAGATTTCACATATTTACTTAAGAATGGTTTATCTTTTTCAGGGTCAAAATCTTCAAAAATTGGGACTCCCTCTAAAAAGGTTTGTAAATCTTCAACTGTTTTACAATATTCATTGTATACATAATCTCCTGCAAAGATTGTGACCGGTACCCCTTAAACTAAGACAAGATTCTCTAACTTTTGTTAAAATCTGAGAGTTTAGAAAGGAGTACTCATGCAAAGGAAAATTATTCCAGCTGAGATTAAAACTGAGGTTTTAGCCAAAGCAAAGGGTGGGGAAAAAGTATCAGCCCTGGCTGCCCAATATGGTATCAGTGACAAAACCATTTATACCTGGCTCCGGATTGATACCGGTGAGAATGTTGTTTCAGTTGTCCAGTACAACAAATTAAAAAGGGAAAATGAGGAATTAAAAAAGTTAATGGGTGAAGTATCCCTGGCATTAAGCTTAGGGAAAAAAAATTGAGCTGGTTAAAGCCGGTAACATTAAATCAGTCAGGGCAGAGGCTTTAGGGGTCAACCGGAAGAATATTTACTACAAAGCAGACTTACAGTCTGTTAAAGATGCTACTTTAAAAGCAGAGATTGATAAAGTCTGGATTAAACACCCGGCATATGGGCATAAAAGGCTGGGGTTGGAATTGCACATTAACCACAAAAGGATCCTCCGGGTAATGAAGGTCTTTGGGATCAAGCCACCCAGAAGAAAAAGCCATTTTTACACCACCAGGTCAACTTCCCACCATACTTACACTAACTTAATCAAAAGTTTTGTACCAACTAAAGCTAACCAGCTTTGGTGTTCAGATTTAAGTTACATTAAATTCCAGGGTAAATTCTGGTATCTGGCAACCATTGAGGATATATTCACCAGACAAATAGTTGGAGCAAACATTGGGAAATATCACGATAGCGAATTAGTCCTGGCAACTGTCAGGCAAGCAATCTTAAATGCTAAACATTTCCCTAAGATTTTCCATTCTGACCAGGGAACTGAATTTATGGCTAAAGTCTGTACTGATTACCTGGAAGAGACAGGAAGCCAAATATCTGTTTCTGACAAAGCTGCCCCCTGGCAGAATGGCTTCCAGGAATCGTTCTTTGGCAGGTTTAAAGATGAAGCTGGAGATTTAAACAGGTTTGAAACAATTGGACAATTAATTGAGGAAATCTACAGCCAAATCCATTACTACAACTTTGAAAGGATCCATACTGCCTTAAAAATGCCGCCTGCCGTTTATGCTCAGTTAGTTAAAGAATAATGTCTTAATAAAATGGGTACTTGACAAATTCTTCTTTCCTGTCTAATTCCGACTGTAAGGAAATTATGAAAGTGGCTTTAGGTTAGATAGTGTATTAAAATTAGCAGTTCATAGTTGATCAAATGGCAAAACAAGAACTTAGAAGTTATAGTCCTACTCTTCTGGAAAACGTTCAAAGACGTTTAACAGAGATTGACGTATCTCCGAATGAGGCGATTGGGCAGCATTTCTTGGTTAATCAAGAAGCCGTAGATTTGTTGGCACAAACAGTAAACCAAGGAGCTACCGTTATAGAAGTAGGGTGTGGAATTGGACATGTAACTGAAGAATTAGCACAAAGAGCCTTCAGATTACACGGCATAGAAATTGACCGTAGATATCGTCCCTTACTGGAAAAAATCATGAGCACTCGAAACAATGTGTTTATCACTTATGGAGATGCCTTAAAAATGGATTTTAATCGAATGCTAAAAGATGATAACGAAGGACAGGTTGTTGCAAGTTTACCATATCATATTACCGAACCTTTCATGCATAAAGTATCACCTTTAAAATTAGCTAGTGTATCTTTAGTAATGGGAAGAAGGTATACCGATTCAATAGTTGCTTCGTTTAATTCAGGCGATTTTGGTAGATTAAGTATTTTAACTGCAACTTTTTTTGATGTTGAAATATTAGCAACTATTCAAAGAGACGGATTTTTCCCTGTTCCAAGAACCGATTCGGCAATAATACAACTTAGACCAAGGGACGCAAGGGAAGTTGGATCAAACAGGAGAGATGCAATATTCAGACATTTATTTCTTACATCAAGGCAAAATTCAACATTGCGAAAAGGATTAAAAGAAGGATTTGATGCATTCGAACAATCTAGGGATGGTATAGGTTTATCCAAAAGAGAACGTAATCGTAGGTCCAGAACCAACGCAAGACAACACTTAAGAGAATTTTTGGGCCCGGTTGTTGATAGGGACGTCGGCTTTACCGACCAAGATCAAAAGGATCCGGCAAGCGTAATTTCAAGCAGAAGCAATGTTGCTATTGAGAAATTAAGGATTCCTTCTTCAGTATTAGACAAACCATTTAGTCTGTTGAATAATTCAGAATTAAGGCAGCTATATAATACTCTAGAGTAATTAATAAACTACCGTCTTTTGATTACAATTTTTAACACCCTTTTAATCAGTCCTTGACAAGCAGTGCTAGTTTTTGGTATAAACTTCTTTTAGAAGACTATAATCTAATCGATTAGAACTCTTTTCTAGTCCGCCTACGTTAAAGCTTTGGTGGATAAATCTGTCTTCTTGAATTTTTTATGCCAAAAGTTAAACAAAATATAAATACGAAAATTAAGATTAAACCTTTAATGGGTTATGTGTTGGTGCAACCTGGTGAAGCGGAAAATAAAACCGCTTCCGGTATAATCCTTCCGGAGAGCGCTCAGGAAAAACCGGCCCAGGGAATAGTTTTGTCTTGCGGGGATGAAATGGTTTTAGAAAACGGTAAAACCTTAAAATGCCCGGTTAGGACGGGAGATAAAGTGGTATATAAAAAATGGGGCGGAGATGAGATTAAAGTTGACGGTAGGGAGTTGAAGTTAGTCAAGTTTGATGACTTAATGGCGATTTTGGAGTAAAAGTATGGCAAAAATATTGAAATTTGATTCTGATGCAAGAGAAAAATTATTAAAAGGTATTAACATTTTAACTAAAGCTGTGGCTACTACTTTAGGGCCAAAAGGCAGGAATGTGGCTTTGGATAAAAAGTGGGGAGCGCCGAATGTGGTTCATGATGGCGTGACTGTTGCCAAAGAAATAGATTTGGAAGACCCGTTTGAAAACATGGGAGCTCAACTTATTAAAGAAGCAGCCAGTAAAACTTCCGATGTGGCAGGCGACGGTACAACCACCGCCACAATTTTGGCAAAAGCAATAGTTACCGAGGGTTTAAAAAATATTCAGGCAGGTTCAAACCCCATGATTTTAAAGAAAGGCATTGAGAAGGCTGTAGTGGTTTTAGTGGAAGAGCTTAAGAAAATGAGTAAGAAAATCGCCTCACAGGAAGAAGTTGCCCAGGTGGCTACTATTTCCGCCTCAGATGTTCAAATAGGCAATTTAATCGCGGAAGCTTTGCAAAAAGTCGGCAAGGATGGGGTGGTTACGGTTGAAGAAGGCAAGACCATGGAAATGAATGTAGATTATAAGGAAGGAATGGAGTTTGATAAAGGTTTTGTGTCTCCTTACTTTGTGACAGATGCTGACAAGATGGAATCCTCTATTGAAGATGCCTATATTTTGATAACCGATAAAAAGATTTCCTCTGCTTCTGATTTGGTGCCTTTCCTGGAAAAATTTGTGGCTGTTTCCAAGAATCTGGTGATTATTGCCGACGAGGTAGAAGGTGAAGCTTTAGCTCTTTTGGTAGTTAATAAACTAAGAGGAACATTCAATGTTTTGGCAGTAAAAGCCCCTGGTTTTGGCGACCGCAGGAAAGAGATGCTGGAAGATATAGCAATTTTGACCAACGGAACAGTAATTGCAGAAGATACCGGTAAAAAGTTTGAATCAGTAGAAATTACGGATTTGGGTAGGGCAGGTAGAGTAACTTCAAACAAAGACAATACATTGATTGTTGACGGTAAAGGCGCTAAAGCAAAAATCGAAGCCAGGATTACTGCTATCAAAAGAGAGCTTGCTGCCTCAGATTCGGAATTTGACAAGGAAAAGCTGCAGGAAAGGCTGGCTAAACTAACAGGCGGAGTAGCGGTTGTAAATGTCGGAGCAGCCACAGAAGTAGAGCTTAAAGAGAAGAAAGAACGGGTGATTGATGCGGTGGCAGCCACAAAGGCGGCTATTGAAGAAGGAATTGTGGCAGGCGGTGAAGTGGCGCTACTTCGGGCAGGCAAAGCTTTAGACTTGCTTGCGGCAGAAGGCGAAGGCGAGGAAAAAGTCGGAGTGGCAATTGTCCGCAAAGCTTTGGAACAACCGTTCAGGATATTGGTTAAAAATGCCGGAATGGATGACGGGATTGCGTTATCCAGGGTAATGGATGAGACCGGCAATATGGGAATTGATGTTTTAGACGGGGAAATTAAAGATCTGGTAAAGAGCGGAATTGTTGACCCTGTTAAAGTAACCCGCTGCGCTTTGCAAAATGCCGCATCCGTGGCAGTGATGGTGATGACAACCAATTGTTTGATCGCAGATCTTCCGGAAAAAACTCCGCCAACTCCTCCAATGCCGCCGGGTGGAATGGGTGGATATTAGAAATACAAGATTGCTACTGCTTGACAAGTTGTCAAGAAAAATACCATATTGCTTATATGCATTAGTTAAGTGTAGGTTAGTTTAAATCAAAATTTTCGCAAGTTCTAGTAAAAGTACTGCAAGGTGAAAGCATTGGTATTGTTTACGGTAAAAGCAAAAAAAAGTTGCAGCTCTGGTTCCCTATAAAACCTATATGAAGCAAAAAAAGTTTAAATTGGGTTTACTTGAAGGAAAAGCTTCTTTTAAGATTTGCAATGACTTTAAGATGACTGATGAAGAATTTTTAAGATCGTGAACTATCTTATTGATACGCACATTTTCCTGTGGACAGTATTTTATCCCAAAAAACTCCCCAAAAGAATAAAAGATATCCTGCTCGATCCGGAAGCCATCATTTATGTGAGTTTAATAACTTTTTGGGAAATCTCTCTAAAATACCAATTAGGAAAGATTAGTTTGACAGGTATTTTACCGGATAAGTTGCCGATGATTGCAAAGAAGAGCGGTTTTGAGACTCTAAACTTAGATGTGGATACAACTGCCTCTTTTTATAAACTTCCTAAACTGAAAAACAAGGATCTATTTGATCGGATGCTGACCTGGCAAGCTATTTGCAGTGATTATCATTTGTTAACACAAGATCAGGATTTTGCTGATTATAAAGATCATGGTTTGAAAATAGTTTAGTAAGTCGGAATGTCTAAATATTAAACTTAGGAAAAAGGATTGACAACTTTAAGGCCTTTGAATTTTTTAAAATCCAAAACATTATCTGTTACTATTACATCTATCCCATTGCTTAAAGCAGTAGCCGCAAGATACGCATCAAAGATCCTGTTGCCCTTCAGCGCGTATTTATCTACAAGCTCAAGCCAAAGATAATAAGTTGTTTGCGTGGGAGAAATTATGCGGCAGGACTGCGATATGGCCTGGATGGCTGTTAGCGTTATCTTTAGCCCCATTGGTTTTGAAAATTTTTGATGAGTTAATATCCTAATAGTTTCCAGAACGTTTTGGTGGGTAATTTCTAAATCTTTTAAGTTCTTTTTTAAAAATTCCTGGGCTTTTCTGTTTTTCGGAGAATCGGCATTAATTGCATAGATTAAAATGTTGCTATCAATGATCATTAGCTTTGCTTAGGATCCGGATAAAAATTGTCACGGGTTAGATTATCTAAAGGTTCTCCGAGATGATGGGTTTTAAAGATGATCTTTTTAGCTTTTTTACGCGCGTCTTTTTCCAAATATTCTTCCAAAGCCTTGTTAAAAATTTCCTGCAAGGTAACATCATCCTCCAAGGCTTTTTTTTCAGCAGTTTTTTTCAAATTTTCATTTAATCGCAGAGTTGTTCTGATTAACATATACTGAATTAATTTTAGCATATGTATGACAAAATGTCAACGACTTCGATGGAATGCCGGAATGGTAAATCTGTTACAATATCAGCAATGGCTAAGTTTCATTACCGCAAATCTCCTACCCAAGCTCAAAAAAGTGCTTTTAAAAAATATTTATCAGAAGATGAAGAATTAGTTCTGGTAACTGGTTTATCAAGTGCTTACATAAGATCTAAATTTATATTTTACTTGTTTTTCCCGGGGATGCTCTTTTTGGGGTTTGGTTTAGGAGTAGGATGGTTTTTTGGTATTGGTAGAATCTGGGCCCTTGTTTTGGGACTGGGATTTATGTTTTTATCAACCATTCTTAAAACAATGCATATTTATCATGCTACCAGATATTTGTTAACCACCAGAAGGATCATAATTAAAAAAGGATTATTTTCTGTTAAACTGATCGCCGCGCTTTTTGATAAAATTACCAATCTGGTGGTAGACCAATCGATTATCGATAGGTTGCTTTTACATCACGGCACCATTGTTGTAAATACAGCAGGAGTCAGCAAAGGAGAAATAGTATTGAAATATGTGGATTATCCTTTGGAACTTAAGAATTTACTTGAGAGGCTGATTAACAGGGAAAGAGAACAATTCGGACTCCGGGGTGCAACATTAACAGAGGTAGAAGGAGAGATTATTTCCTAAAGGAAAGTAGTTTCATGGGCTTGGCTTATCCTGTTTGCCTTTGTAATGATAGATGATGGTTATCAGGGCATGTTAGAAATTTCAGGAAGTAGTGTTTCTGGGTCAATATACTCTTCATTATGGATTATCTCTAAGTGGGTGTGGGGACCGGAAGTATTGCCTGTTAAGCCTACCTCTCCCAAAATATTTTCCGGAGTAACTTCATCCTTGACTTTAACATAGATCTTGCTCATATGAGCGTATTTTGATTTAAAACCGTTTTGATGGGCAACTACAACATAATTTCCTAAACCCCAAAAATCTCTTCCAACTTTTGTAACTTCACCGTCAATGATCGGGTGGATAGGCATACCCAGTCCAGCAGCAATATCTATGCTTGGATGTCGCGTTGAGAATCTGGTTGTCAGATAACCAGGGTGCGGCAGGACAGGAGGTTTAGAAAACGATTCAGCAACAATTTCCTCTTTTTGTTCCTGGTGTGAGGCTAAAACAAGTGATTTTTTAACAGGCGGAATTCCAAGATTTGGGTAATACCCTAAAAGTGAAAGTGAAATAAATGAGATTATAGCAAGTTGTTTAAACCCCTTTGGGAACCTTGACTTGATTTTAGATAATCTTTCATTTAGGGCATCCCTTTTGAAGATCATCATAGGCAGAAGGTTTTTGTTTTGTTTTTTCAAAACAAATCTCATGCTGGGTAGCAGTACGAGATGAACGCGAATACTATCACTTTCGAGCTCAAATGTCAATGAAAATAGAGTATAATATATCAATGAAATCAATAAAAAAAATATTGATCTGGTTTTTAATCTTCTTGAGTTTAATAGCTTTATCGCTTCGTTTCAGCAAGCAATTTGCTGAAACCTTTTTTGGAGTTAAGCAAATATACGGCATTTCTGTTGTATCTGATCCAACAGAAGCAACTATTTTCTTAGACGGTAAGGAAGTTGGAAAGACGCCTTTTGACAGTAAAGATTTAGATGTTAAAGAATATACAGTTAGACTAGAAAAAAATAGAGCCTTTTGGCAAGGCAAAGTTAAATTAAATGCAGGCACAGTAGTCGCTATCATAAGAGATATTGCTACAGACTCTGCATCTTCTGCTGGAGAAATTTTGACCTTGGATCAAGGAAAGGGAATAACTATAATTTCTAACCCAAGCGATGCAGGAGTAGAAATTGACGGCCGCTTATTCGGAAAGACGCCAATTGCGGTTAATGTGAGCACAGGAGAGCATACTATTTTAGTAAGCCATGCAAATTATTTAGATAGAAGCATCAAGGTTGATTTGCCTGTAAACTTTAATCTTACGGTTTCAGTAGATCTGGCGCTTTCTGAAGCTGATTTAGCAACAATAGAAACTCCAACCATAACTCAAACACCTGAAGTTGTTGTCAGGCAAACTCCAACAGGTTTCCTGCGAGTTAGAGATAAAGCATCGCTTAATGGCAGCGAGATTACCCGAGTAAAACCAGGGGACATCCTTATTCTTTTGGAAGAACAGAGCGCTTGGGATCGGGTACGATTACCAGATGGCACAGAAGGTTATGTTTCAATGTCTTATGTAGAGAAAAAGAATCCCCAGTAATCCTTCAAGTTGTAGGAAATAAGATTCTGGAAATTAAACTCCCAGGAAGTAAATAATGCTCACTGTCATGAAAAACCAAATTAAAACAGATGCAAGCAAAGGTTTATCAGTTAAGATTACACGCTCTGGAGATTCTCCTTCTTTTTTCTCATAAATTATGTAGAGATATCTCATGACTGCATACAGCACAACCGGAACAGTTGCCATTAAATATTTTGCCTCTGTAATTGCTATTTCAAAACCACTAAAGAAAGTTGATAACATCCAGCCTGCTTTTATCGGTGGTTGCAGAAATGCAAAAAAAGCATAAGTTAACCAGGTGGAGGTAGCAAACATGCTCGTTAGAATATCTAGTAGATTTTCAGGATAATGAAGTAATGTTTCTCTGTGTCTGAATGTTTGGGATTCCATTAATGTCCGTTCTGATCTTCTTTTTCCAATAGCTAAGAAGAGAGCAAAACTTGTTACGCATAGTAAAAACCAGACATTTAAGTGAGCATCGATTGCCCAGACTCCTGCGTATACCCTTAGAACAAAGCCGGTTGCAATCACTAAAACATCAATTAAAATTACTTGCTTTAAGTAAGCTGAATAAAACAGCTGCATTATTAGATAAGCAAAGGCGGCAAAGAAAAAGCCCGGAGAAAGTGCATACGATATTGGCAAAAAAATTATAATTGCCGCAAGAGCCAAGGTTGTTGCTAAGGGGGCAGAAACGAGTCCGGATGCTATTGGACGCTTTTTTTTAAACGGGTGAAGTTTATCCCTTTCAATATCAAATACATCGTTTAATAAATAAGTAGCTGAAGAGAAAATACAAAAGAGAAAGAATGCTTCTAAGGTTATTATTTGATCTACTTTATCGAAAAGCATGCCGGAAAAGATTAAACCGGCGAAAACTGCGAAGTTCTTTATCCACTGTCTGGGTCGCGCTGCCTTGAGTAATTCCCAAAAAAGTTTAACCATAAGATGGCTCCTAAAATAATTGTTCCAACAAGCGCTGCTGCAAATAATTTGCCGCTGGAGGATAAACTTAGAGCTGTTGCACCAAGAATAGCACTTCCTAATATGTAAAACAAGGCTATTTGTTCATGCGAAAATCCTTGCTCAAGGAGTTTATGATGCAAATGGCCGCGATCACCCCAGACAGGTGATTTGCCTTCCAGGATTCGCCTGAAAAATGTGTATGCAAAATCAGTTGCTGGAATTAAAAGTACAAGCCCTGCGGTTGCCAATTTCCCTCCGGATAAAATAGCCAGGATTGCAATCATAAAACCGCAAATTCCTGATCCGGAAAAACCGGGGAAAATTTTTGCCGGATGCCAGTTAAATATCAAAAACCCAAAAGAACACGCAGCGGTGATAAATGAAAGATTAACAACCGTAATTTGAGAAGGATCATTTAGTAGGTTTAATTTTACAGACAAGAGCCCTAAAACAATGGCGGCAATCGTTATGATTCCTGGCATTTGACCGTCTACGCCTTTTGACCAATTTATCATATTAATCACCCAAACAATCCAAATTGCTGCCAAAAAATCAGCAAGCAATATGAGTTGAGGGCTTGTATTAAGATGAATAATTCCACCTAATGGATTAGTGATAAAATCAATACCTATTCCACTCCAAACTGCAGCTCCTGCAGCAATAAATTGAGCTAGGAGCCGTAAGTAAGGTGAGAGATTTTTGTAACGATCATCTAAAAGTCCTACTGCAAGTAAAACGATAAGTCCTGTTAGGATTCCAATTGTATTTTTTTCAAAGGGAGTGAATAACATCATTGTCAGGATAATTCCGATGAAGATAGGCAAACCCCCTGCTCTTGGAACAATTCTTTGTTGGGTATGGGCAGGATGCGGTCTTGTTCTGGGGTTATCAAGCATTTTGAATTTTTTGGCAAAAGCAATAGTGGGAGGTATGGAAATTACAGTCAGCAAAAAAGAAATTATCGGAGGCAATAAAAAATCCATTTTAAATAAAATTAAAGATTATTTTTGTAAATGTGACTGTGAGCAGTAGACTTATTATAAGCGGAGAAAAAAGCAGCATTCTTTTGAAAAAGGACTGTGATAGATGTAACTGCCAGGAAATAATTGAATTTAAAAAAGCAGTTGCAATGATAATTGCTGGGATTAGCAGAAACTCTTGGTGAGATGCGAGTTGGTTATTACCCCAAGGTAGTGAGTAAAAAAGAGGCAATTTAGACGGCAGCGACTGTAAGCCAAAAAGTATAGTGATTACTAGAATCAGGCTTATGATAATAGGAAATGCAGTTATCCAGAAAACCAGCTTGCTGGAAGTAATAAAACTTTCTGCGTTTGTTTTTGTTTTTAACATAATCCTTTTAAGTTTTTAGTAATCTTGTTTTTATAGAATAGCATGGAATACTTGGATAATAAAATTATCGCAGGTTTCATATATCCTAACATGATTATAATAGTTTACATTGTTTTTACAAAACTAGATTTTTTCTGAAAGTCTAGCTTTGTTAGTCACTCTAAATTCCAATTTTTTGCCAAACATTAGAGAGGTTTGAGCATCAATTGCAGGCAAGGAAGAAATAGTTATAAGGATTAAGGGTACCAAAAGCCATTGAGCGTATGACCAGATTTTTTTAAACAACGACCAGTCAGTCGGCCTTTTCGGCACCACTTTTTCGTGAACATAAATGGTAGCAAACAGTCCCAAAAAAGTGATCGTTAGAATCCACGAAGAAACAATCGGTAAATTTACAGACAATACAGAAGTTCTAAAATCGGGATTGATAAAAGACACCAACAAGCTTCCAAAGGTAACGAAAATTGCCAAAAACCCCCATTTTAGATCTCCCCAAATCTTAAAAAGCACCCGATCGGTTTTATCCCAAAAATCAATTTCTTTAGTAAAGTATTGTTTGATAATAAAAGGAATATGTTCTACACCATAAGCCCATCTCTTGATTTGTAAATACTGGTTTTGGAAAGTTTTGAAAAGAGTAGTATCTTGAACAGCGTCTCCTGAAATAGGTAAAAAATGAGGGATAACTCTGTAGTCACCATCAAAATGAAAATAAGCTTTCCAGTAGAAACCACTATCATCATTTACTTTATCAGGTATCCAAAGACCGATATCTAGAAGAGCTTTTAGGGAAATCGACATTGAAGAATAGTTCATATATTTGTCTGATCCTACCATTTCAGCCAGTTGCCAAAAACTGGTACAGGTTGCCATGAGCCTCATTGGAGTTGGAGTTTGCCAATAATTATTGTGGTATAGAAAAACACCAGTAAAGGTTCGTTTATCTCTGCTGGAGATGGGTAGTGATAAATATTTATGTAGTGCTCCAGAAAGGAAATGAGGATGAATGACAAAATCAGCGTCTAAGGTGGTGACAAAAACATCCTCAATGTCAACTCCTTTTTTCTTAAGCTGTGGAAGAATATGTTTTATCATCCAATTTTTATTTGATCCTTGACCAGCAACTTCTCCTTCTAGGTTGTAAGGATGGATTGTTGTGAATACGCCACCAATCTTTTTTTCGATCTTTTTAAGATATTCTTTAGTTTCCTTGATTTTTTTCGGATCATCTCTTTCCTCAAACCCTACAGCAATAAAGATTCTATCTTTCGGGTAACTGCAACTCGTAATGGCATCAAAAGTAGGCTTGAGGATATACATTGCTTCTTTATAAGTGGGAACCAAGATTAACTGGTAATATTTTTCCCAATCATCTGGAAAGTCTTTTCGTAACAATTTTTGCCAATTTTGCTGTTTTACCCATTTCATTTTGTGGTAGCCAACAACTATTAAAATAGCAATCCTAAAAGCAGTTAGTAACCAATAAACATCGGCAATTAAAATGAGATATGCGAGTGCATATGGAAGAGTAAATGATAACCAGATCGGAGAAGTTAGTGCTAGCCAAGTTAAGCTCCCTGGTAGAATTTCCAGAAATCTTTCAAATCCACTCGCGTGCTTTAAAACAAATCCATGCTCTATTTTTTCAAAGAGAATAAACCGCTGGGACAGCAGGTGATGTATTATAAAACCAAGACCCGATCCAATCAGAAAAAGGCCGGCTAGGGTACTAACTCCACCAGCCAGCATAGATCGTCCGAAAATACTAACAAGAAAACCCAGCAGAACAAAGAAAAGCCCAAGAAAACTATAACGGATTCCGCTAACTATTCTGTTTAGAATTTCTGAAAAATAGAAAAAGGAAAAAAAGCCAATAAAAAATACCAGTAAAATACGCATGTTGTATTCTCAATTTTACCTACTTTAGCTTCAGAAAGCAAATGTATTTAATTTTTTTTAGAAACAACAAGGATCGTATATTTAGATAGCTGTAGTTTTTCTAGAGTTGCTAATAAATAACCTGATATAATGTTCCTAATGAATATAGGAGAGAAAAACCTATTGATTATTCTTAACAGTGAAGGTGGTATTTTAAAATATAACCTAGCTTGAGACTCAAACTTTTTTAAAGTCGGTATGATTAATAGAGACACATCTTGTTCTTCTAAAATTTTAAATTTTGATTTAAGTAGTTTATTTTTGAAATCATCATAATAATCAAAATTTGGAACAGCCATTCCTTTTTCAGTCAGTTTTATTGCTAATAACTCTTCTTTGGTCATCATATCTTCTCTTTTGCCGCGGTAACCATCAAAAATAATAAATACACCATTATTTTTAAGTAGTTTTCTAACCTCACGAAGCACCTGTTTTTTATTAGTACTATGACAAAGTGCTTCGATAATAAAAATTACATCAAAAGTGTTTTTTGAGTAATTTGATAAATCGTGATAGTCGCCTTCTTTTGGGTGAAAGTTTTTTAGTTTTTTTGCTTTGGAAAAGGCAAAATCTATTTGTCCATTTGGCAGATCAACAGCCTCGAAGTTAATATTTGGATGCTTTTTAGCGAGATATTCACTGTTTGCACCTCTGCCTGTGGCTAGTTCCAATACCTGTTTTGTCTTTAATCGCTTAATATATTTATCTACAAATTTAGCTTGTTCTAATAAATCTTTGTTGGAATATTTCTTGTTTTTGCTAATACCTACATGGATAAAATCTTTGTTAGCAAAAAAACTGTACGCGAGTTTGTTGGTTTTATAGTAGTTTGCGATTGAAGTAATAGTTGGTTGCGTATGAATAATTGTATTTGTGTCAAATACTTTTTGAACCTGTTTTAATTTAAAGATTAATTCTTCTTGAAGTTTTTTCATCGTTATCTGTTTAATGACAAAAACGAAACAGCATTTGTTGTAGTTTGGTTAGCAACTTTTTCTAAAGATACTCCTTTTAAATCTGCAATCAGCTGGGCAACCCCTTTAACGCTAGAGGGTTCATTCCTTTGGCCTCTTGCTGATTGAGGAGCCAAAAAAGGTGCGTCTGTTTCTAAGATAATTTTGTTGAGCGGTAAAATTTCCACAGCTTTCCTTAAATATTCATTTTTGGGATAGGTAATATTAGCTGCAAAAGAAACTAAAACGCTAGCTTTTTGAATAGCCTTTTGGGTAGTTGGAAGCAAGCCGCTATAACAATGGAGAATAGTGGGATGATTACCAATTAATTTAAGGATCTCATCCCAAGCTTCAATATGATTTTGGTTTTTAGATCTATCGTCGCGACAATGAACTATTAGAGGAAGGTTTAATTTTTTTGCCAAATCAATTTGAGCTTGGAAAAGCTTTTTTTGGAGGATTTTGATTTGAGGAATAGGAAAAGGTTTATTCCTTGAACCTTTGGTGAAGGAGGGGTTAAAGAAGTAATCCAGACCGCATTCTCCAACTGCTATTACCTTTTCCGGACAAGATAAATATATTTGCTCCAGTTTCTCAATGTCTTTTTGTATGGCTATATCTACTGATGATTTATTCTGTGATGATGTATCCTGAGTGAGCGGAGTAAATTTAAGGGCTTCATGAGGATGGATACCGATTGTAGAATAAACCAAGAGCCCTGGAATATCAGCAAGTTTATCTTGAGTTTGTTTAAGAGCTACCTGGCTTTTTTCAATATCAATTCCAATGTTAACAATTGCAGAGATTCCAGCGTCAACAGCTCTTTGGATCATTTCATCGAAATCATTTTGGTAGCTTTCCCAATAAAGATGCGCATGGGTATCAATTAAATTCATAGGCGGGGGAAAAGGGCTGGAGTAAATTTAATACTGCCTGAAAATTGTTTTAAAATTTTTTCTGCAGTTTTTGGTAAAAATGGCTGCAGGTCGTAGGCAATTTGACGGATTCCATGGATTAGTTCTGTCCATTCAGCAGCTTTTTGTATATTGGTTTTGTTCCACGGTTCCCACTCATTTAGTCTTTTGTCCAAATTTCTGATATGGGTCCAGATTGTCGAAAGAGCCTCACTAAATCTAAAATTTACAAAAGTAGCATGTACGTAAGGCGAAAAATCTTTAATTTCTTCGTCCTCATAAATTGGTTTATGAGTTTCTATTAATTTTGCAAGTCTTGCTACTGAGTTTCCTAGACCATTTGCTAAATCTGCATTGTATATTTCTTTAAATCTTTCGTTTGTGAAGTCTCCATCTGTATCAATTGGAATTTGAGAAAGCATAAAATATCGGAGTGGTTCCAAGCCATATTGTTTTACTACATCTTCTGGAGATACAGTGTTTCCAAGTGATTTGCTAATTTTTTCTCCTTTTAAATTAACAAATCCATGAATTAGTATTTGTTTTGGCAATGGGAGTTTGGCGGATAAGAGCATAGCAGGCCAATAAACAGCGTGAAATCGGTTAATGTCTTTGCCGATAATATGCAAATCAGCCGGCCACCATATCTTCCATTTCTCTTCATTCCAACCAAAGCCAATTCCTGTCATATAAATAGCTAAAGCATCAAACCAGACATAAATTTTTTGGTCAGAATCTCCTGGTACTGGCACACCAACTCCCTTTGCCCGTTTATTTGATCTGGAAACACTAAAATCTTTTAAGCCTGATTCTATAAAAGATAATGCCTCTTGTTTTTTGTTTTCCGGAGTAATTTTAAATTCGTTACTTTTTATTAATTTTATTAATTGATCTTGATATTTTGACAGTCTAAAAAAATAATTTTCTTCTTTAATCAACTCCGGTTTTTTTTGATGAATAGGACATAGGCTATTAACAAGCTCTGCAGGTGTTATAAAGGATTCGCAACCCACGCAGTATAAGCCTTCGTATGATTTTTTATAAATATCGCCGTTTTTCTTGCAAAGTTTCCATAATTTCTGCACTCCTGGCCAATGTTTTTTTTGATCGGAACCTCTTTGGAAAATATCTAATTGGATTTCTAAGAATTTATAAATATCATGCCAAATTTTGGAATTCCGGTCTAGAAATTCCTGAACAGGAATATCTTCTTTTTCAGCGGCTTGGACATTTTTCAAGGCATTTTCATCTGCTCCTGATAGTAGCAAGGTTTTGTCGCCTTTCAATCGGTGGTAATTGCTGATAGTGTCTGCTTGAAAATATTCAAGCGAGTGACCAACGTGTGGTAAGCCATTAACGTACGGTATAGCTGTTGTAATATAGAATTTAGTCATCATTTCTCCTATCATTTTCGTGAAAGCGAAAATCCATAAATATTTTTACGAGTCCCTTATTAAGTATGGGATAGTATTTGTTGCTTGTGTAGCTTCGTTAGTTTAAGGATTTTTGTTTATTTAGTCAAACCCCTCTTTTTCGCTTTTTTGAAATAACTGAATAATAAACCTATAGCAAGAAGAGTTAAGGAGGTTGTAATAAAATTTAGTGAATCAAGTGCTTTTAAAATTAACAAAAAAATTATTCCCAAACTAAAAGATAAAGACAGAAAAATATTTTTAAAAAAAAGATTAAAAGTAATCATTAATGCTAAAAACAGTGATGCAAAAAATATACCTATCTGGTAAAAGCTTGCCTGTGTTAAGCTTTTAGGATAAGGAACTTGTAAAACTACAAATATAAAAATCCCAAAAAAAATTAAGGCTGGAATAATTTTTAAAATAACTGTGAGCATGGTTTCATTGTAACTTAAATTCCCGTTACTTCAAAAGTAGAACCGGTGGCATTTTTGGTGACTTCGATCCGTACCGGAAATTCTTCTTTTAACTCCTCAATATGGGTGATCACTAAAATTTTTTCAAAATCATTTTTGATGGTATCTATTGCCTCAATCAACCTTGTTCTTCCCGGTGCATCCTGCGAGCCAAAGCCTTCATCAATTACCAAAAACTGCAATTTAGCCCCTGCCCGCTGGGTCAGCAGTTTTGAAATAGCCAGTCTTATGGCAAAATTGACCCTGAATTGTTCTCCTCCGGAAAAATTTTCATAAAGTCGCTCGCCCATCTCGTCTGATATGATGATATCCAGAGTCTCTATAATCCCTTTTTCCCCGCTTTCCAGCCTTGTCTTTGTTTCCCTTTGAGTTTGCAGGGCAATCTTCATTCTTTCTTCTGTGAGTTTCCCCAGTAACTTATTTGCCTCGTCTTCAATTTCCGGAATAGCTCCCTCAATAATCATTGCCTGAATCCCTTTTTTGCCGAATGCTAAAGCCAACTGCTCAAAAGCCTCCTTTTCTTTTTGCAATTTTAATTTTTCTTCTGTTTTTTGTTTCTGTAATTTTTCCATCTGGGCAGTCCGCGACATCAATTCATTAATTTGCCCCAGCATCCCCTGGACCTCTTTTTCTTCTGCCCGCAACTCCGTCATCTCCTGCTCTGCTTCATTGATTTCAAGACTGGTTTTGGATAAGTTTTCAGGCAAATCAGGCGGAAGCGCTGTGATTTCTTTTTCCAGGATATCAACCAGGGCTTTTTTATTTACAAACATAGCCCGCATTTCCGAAACTGCTTTTTCTTCACTGGTAAGGGTGGCCCGGGTTTTTAACATTTGTTCTTTTTGGTTCTGGGCTTTTTCCAGGTTTTCAAGCTTTGTGCAAATTTCCTGATATGTACCGGGATCAAAAATTAAATCTTTTAGCGCGCTTTCTATTTTTTTTATCTTTTGTTCCTCCGGCGCGCAATCTATTTCAGAAAGTTTATGCTCCAGGGTTTTTATTTGAACTGTTAAATTTTTATGGACATGGGTTTTTTCCTCTTTTCCTATTTGCTGACCGCAGGTAGGACATTTTGCGCCTTTTTTTTCTGTTTCTTTTAACTCTCTTTGTAATTTTTCTACTTCATTTTGGTATTGTTGTTTTTCTTGTTTCTTTAAATTAATTTGTCCTAGAACCCCCGAAAGCTCTTTTTCTAACTCCAGTTTTCTTTGTTTTATTTCATCCAGCTTATTTTTTTGTTCCTGCAAATCTTTTAATTTTTCTACTTCAACCGTTACGCCTTTTAATTTTTCCAATTCTTGTTTTAACCCCTCAATCCTGGCTTTACGGTTTTTGCCCTGGGAAACGATTTCTTCCAGCTCTTTTTTATTTTGCAGGAAGTTTTGTTCCAGTTTTGCTTTTTGCTCGTTTGCTATTTTTATGGTTTCCCGCCTGTCTTGTAATTTTTTAATTTTTTCTTCCAAAGTTTTTATTTTTTCTTCAACCCTGGAAATTGTTTCCTCTGCTACTCTTTTCTTCTTGCCCCTTTCCTGCTTTTGGGAAAGTTCCGCTTCTATTTCCAGGACCTGGTATTCCAGGAGCTGGAGCTTGCTTTGTATTTCCTTGATTTTTTCTTTGGCCCGCTCTTCCAATAAATCATAATTGGATAATCCTAAAATGTCTGCCAGGATTCTTTTTCTATCAGTCGGGCCTTTGGTGGTAAATTCATCCGCATGGCTCTGGCGGAGGTATGATGAGTTGGTAAAAGTTTCAAAAGTTAAATGCAAACAATTGATAATTTTTTCCTGGGTGGTTTTTATAGTTCCTTCTGTTAAGTTGTGCGAACCGCTCCAGAATTCAAGCGTTGTTGAGCCGTTGCCTTTTTTCAAGCGGCTTCTTTTAACAGTGTACCTGTGTCCATCCAGTTCAAAACTAAAATCAACCTGCATCCTGTTTGCCCCGGAATGGATTAAAGAATCGCTGGACTCTCCTGCCCGGGAACTCCCCCAAAGGCACCAGGTGACAGCGTCCAGAAGAGATGATTTGCCGGCTCCGTTAAGCCCGGATATGGCAGCCAGTTTAAATTTTGTGAAATCCAACTCCGGAGGAGCCTCTCCGTAACTTGTAAAATTGGATAATTTAAGTTTTATGGGAATCATTGTTTATCCGTCATTGCGATCCGCCAGCTGGCGGAGAAGCAATCTGTTTGCAAGTATAGTTAATCCAGAAAGATTTGACAACTAGCCTGTAATTGGATTATATATTCCGCAATTTCCGGTAATTGTTGAAACAAGAGTTCCATGGATGGAAGCAGCGAAGCTTTCTGGCATTCGTGTGTCTTCTTATTTAACAGCTCAAGCGAACGCAGGAAAGGTTTTTGGTTGGGAAAAGGATGGATTTGAGATGCCGCGGGTTCCCTTTAGCGCAGGGACTGGAGTCATAAGAGGGGCTTGTCTAAGTCCAAGAGATGCAAGAGAAATGTTGCTAAGTCCAAGAAAGAGGGATAATAGAGCTGGAAGAATTCTTGATACTATTGCAGTTTATAATGTGCGCCCTAGGGCCGCAGTACCAACGAATCTTGTAGCCTGGGATATTATTGGAGATACTGTTGGTTTTAAAAATGCGGCGCTTTTTCTTCGCTACGGAGAGGATAATAAGTTGACGCTGTATTCCCATCATAGTGATAGTGGGGGTTCTGCCGTTTTATTCTTTCGAACGCTTATCTTCAATAGAGAAATTAGAACTTTAGATTAGAATTTTAACAATTGATAAGCAATCGCCGGAGGATTTATTGCAACCGCTGATTTATTCAGGATTCTAAAAGCGCTGTGGCGTAATTTTCCAATTCTCTTTGTTTTGCAGGGGAGTATTTTTTTACTTCAAAGTATTTTTTTAAGGCTGAAACAGGAGTTAAAGTTTCAACATCTTTCCCCAAACTTAATTTTTCTCTCTCAACCCTGTCCACATTCCTGGAAATTCCCGCCACAATGTGAGCCGGATGCAGCGCCTTTTTAATTTTATCCATCCCGATATCCTGATCCAGTTCTCCGTGGATATTGATTATCAACCGGACAATTTTACCCCGGATATTATTTTTTTTAATCTTGTCTAAAATAGTTTGAGTCGGGTCTTTATCATCGGTTTTCAGGTCGACCGTAATTGTTAAAAATTTTCTTGCCCTTGAGGGAATAAATTTATAGCTTGTTTTGAATTTATCTGACGACTGACGGCTGATAGCTGATATCTCTACTATTATAAAACCTTTTTTTTCTTTTTCTTCGCCAAAATCTATCCTTTGGGGCGAGCCGGAATAAACAATGAGAGGATTCTTAGAGAGTATCTGGTGTTTGTGGATATGGCCTAAAGCCGCGTAGCAGAGTTTTTTATCCTGGAGCAGCGGCAAAGGAATTGAGATATCGTTGCCGATAGTAAGCCCCTTTTCCGACCCGAAAGCCGCGCCTTCTATTTCGGCGTGTGACAAAAAAACAGCAGGCCCGCCCGTTGGCAAAGGTTTAATTTTTTCATACATAAGTTTTAATTTTTCAGCCACCTGCTTATAATCATTTTTATGGAGCCATGGAAGAGTGATGATTTGCAAATTGCCCGAAGGGGTGGGAATCTGCAAAAGTTCCGGCTTTCTGGAAACCCAGACATTTTCTATTTCCAGGGCAGAATAGATATCTAAAGTATTGGCTTTGCCTTCCGCGTTTGGAGTGTCATGGTTTCCCACTACCAACACAACCGGGATTTTGTTGGCCAGTTTTTTGATTCTTTCGCCAAAACCCCGCTGTTGGGTGGGATTTGGGTCCCTGGTTTTATAGGCGTCTCCTGCAAACAAAACCGCGTCAACCTGCTCTTCAAAAGCTTTTTCAACTATAAAATCAAAAGTTTTGAAGAAATCGAGCAATCCAGTGGAAAGCCCTGTAACCGGGTCCAACTTGGAATAATTTTCCATGCCGATATGCATGTCGGAAAAATGCAGTAGTTTCATCGAGTGGATTATACCACTTAAAATTCATGATAGAATACGGTCATGTTTGAGCTTAGAATTAAGAAATTAAGGGCGTTATTGGCTGAAGAAAACTTGGATGCTGTTTTAATTTCTGCTGTTTCCAATATTACATATTTTACAGGTTATGCTAATTTTTCCCAAGACGAACGGGAAGCATATATTTTTTTGGGGCAAAATTTTGGCTATATTATTACTGACGCTAGATACTGCGAAAGCATTAAAAAACAAGTTCCTCATCTGCAGCTTTTTGAAAGAAGTCCCGGAAAGAGGATAGACGCACTTTTTAAAAAACATAAAAAACAAATTAAAAAATTGGGCATTGAAGAAGATAATTTAGTAGTTTCAGAACATAAAATCTTACAAAAACATTTTAAAAAATTAAAGCATTTTAATGCATCCCTTTTAAGAAGCATCAAAAGCGAAGATGAAATTCAAAAAATTGAAAAAGCGGCAAACTTAGGAGATCAGGTTTTTAAATATATCTTAGGGAAAATTAAAGCCGGCATCAGCGAAAAACAGTTGGCGCAGGAACTGGAGTCTTACATTAAAAAACACGGGGCAGAGTTGTCCTTTCCACCTATTGTGGCTTTTGGTAAAAATTCTTCTATCCCGCATCACCAAACAGGCAACACTAAATTAACCGGAGACAAGGAATTTATATTGTTGGACTTCGGGGTTAAGTTTGAAAATTATTGCTCTGATATGACAAGGACTGTTTTTTTTGGAAAACCTACTAAAGAACAAAAGGCAATTTTTGAAACAGTTTTAAAGGCGCAACAAAAAGCCATTAATTTTGTTAATTCGGCTATAAAGTCCGGTAAAGAGTTGAAAGCAGCTCAGGTTGATAAAGTAGCCCGGGATTACATAATTTCCAAAAACTACCCTGCGGTTCCTCATTCTTTAGGACATGGTGTTGGTTTGGATGTACACGAATCCCCCCGTTTATCACGCCAAAGTCGGGAGATTTTAAAAGAAGGAATGGTGTTTTCTATAGAACCCGGAATATACTCAGAAGGTTTTGGTGGGGTTAGGATTGAAGATTTATTTGTTTTGGAAAAAAAGGGCATAAGGCAGTTAACTAATGCTACGAAAAAATTGATTACAATTTAGGTATTGATTACAATTTAGGTTTTGTAAAACCAAAAATCATCGGTTTTTTTAAATGGTTTTAAGGTTGGAAAATGGTAGGTTTGAGTAATCATCACAGATTCTTTTTTTAATTCATTTGACAATTTTTTTTCTAATCTTTTAACAGCTTTTGATAAAAGATAAATATATACAATATCTGCATCTTTATAATTTTTTTTGAAAATATTGCCATGCATGAATTTGGCATTATTTAATTTAAGATTGTGGGATTTCCATCTGGAATATAAAACCCTAATCCATGATTGTTCTATTCCAAAAGCTTTGGCGCCGAGTCTGGCTGCTTCGCGCACTACCCTGCCGTCTCCTGATCCCAGTTCGTAAAATTTCTTTCCTATCAAAGGGAAGACAGGTGTTTTTTTATCCCCTGCGAGTTTTAAGATTTCTTTTATTTTGTCCATTTTAGTTGGGACATATGGTGCATCTGATCCTGCAAACCAGGAGAGAGCTATTATGCAGCCTATTAAGATGCCTCCGGAGATGATTAAAGTAATATCCATAGATAATCTCAAATCTTTGATCTCAAATCATAAATCTGTATCTTAAATCTAAAAACTTTTTAAATTTGAGTTGTGGTTTTGAGTTTTGAGATATTATTTTCTAAGTAATTTTAACAGAAATACTTTTAAAGGAGTTAGTTTATCTATCAGAGTAAATATCCAATAAACCGGCCAATTAAATACTAAATCATAAGTTCCAATATATTCTACCAATTTTCCTCCGTATCCTTGTTTAAACCTGTGAAATCCGTACCAAGGATCTTGAGAGTTTGTGTTTGGTCCAAGCGCTCCCCACATGTCAAATTTTTTCAACTTTAATCTTTGCCCCAGTTTTATAGCTTCCCAAGCCACTAAGTTGTTTGCCATAACTTTTGGATGAGCTCTGGAAGATCCACCATAAGGGTAATAAAGAGTGTCTTTAAAATTTAGCAACATCCATGCAGTTAAGGGTTGGTTATCATATGTAGCAATTAATAATCTAGCCATACCAGCATCCTTTAGGGTTTTCCATACTTTACGGTGGTAATCTTTATTATGGCCATGATAGCCTTGTCTTTGGGTAGTTTTGAAATAGAGTTTTAGATAAATTTCAAAAGCCTCATTGTCTGTTCTTTCTTTTACTTTTACATTATGCTTTTGAGCGACTTTGATGTTGTATCTTGTTTTAGGGTGCATGTTTTTTAAAATATCTTCTTCAGTCTTAGTTAAATCCAGTACAAAATTATATTTTGTAAATAACGGTTTAGGTGAAATTATGAAATTTCTGTCAACTGTTGATGCTTTGACGTTTGGTTCTATTTTTATAAAAGCACAATTTTTTTCTTTGCCAATTTGTTTTAAAGTCTTTGCTAATTCTTTATCAGGGGATGGTCCTTTAGGAAGATATCCAACGTATTGGTCTGTAAACGGAATTTTGTGCAGAGTTAGCTGGAATGCTTTAGATAATTTGTTTCTGCGGTATACACCGTAGCGTAGAAGTGGAATCTGTAGCGATTTTCTAAATTCTCCCCATTGCCATGATTGGATGATATGAGTGACTAGTTTATTGTACTCTGATTTTTGTTTGTCGCCAATTGGTCGTAAATTCATGCGACAAGTATACCAAATTAGAAGATTTGAATATTGGCTTTTGTTTTAAGTTCCTGGAATTTTTCTGAAAAGATTTGAGTTATTTTTTGATTTTTGAGATTATCAAAAGCTTCTTTTTCCTGTTCTGCAGAATCAGTTGCACGTAATTGGCTCTTATTTTGTTCTATAAAATTTGCAACTTCTTCTGCGGAAACTGTAGCAGTGTTAGCGTAGAGTTTCTCAATTGTTAATTGCAGTTTGATTTGTTTTTTAATACTTGCTTTTGTTTGTCCTTGTTGGGTAAGCATGGCATCCAGGGTTTCTGCTCCACCTAGACTTGTTTCTATTTCCGAGATTTTTTTATCAACTTCCGCATCTGATACTATTGCATGATTTTTTACAGCTTCGTCCAAAATTACTTTTTCATTTATCATTTGAGTTAAAGTTTGAGAGCGGAAATCTTGGTTAAGACGCATTTGCAATTCTAAATTATTGAGAGGTGAGCCGTTTACTGTTGCAGCAACAAACCAATTTTTTTTGAATATTACCAAAAACAGCAACCCTATGATTATTAGAACAATATAAAATTTCTTTGAGGACCGGAAATTTTTATAACCATAAAATTTATCCAGTAGTTTATTGATAAAGCCAAATGGTTGTTTTTGTGTGATTTGTGTAATAGATGAAGTTTTAACAGGTGTCCTTTTTACCATTGACCGATAATAGCAGAACTAATTGTATTTTGGCAATAGTTAATTTATGATGAAATTATAAGCAAGCACCTGAGGAAGCATCTGTTGTGCGCTTTAGCACGATAGATGATACTCCGTGTTTGTAGAAGTTGTAAAGTTTCGGAGAAAATTATGCAAAAAGGCACTGTCTCCCTTTTCATCATTATTGTAGTTTTACTATTTATCGGGTTAATCGGTATCTTTATTTTTGGATTAACAAAATCTCCGGTATTAACAAAGTCTCCAGCTCAAGATCCTCCAGCGAAAGCGGCGATTACTTCCTCTGTGCTGTCTGATTACCAAAATAATTATTTGAGTTTTGAATTCCAATATTCAAATATTGATTTTACAGTTAAAGAAGATTCAGAAGAAGCATATAATAAAAGAGGCAACGGAGACTATAGAAAAAATTTTAAAGGTTATGTAGGGTATGAACCAGGAAAATCTTTAGGAGTAGTGGTTTTGTTGGATAAATCAAATTCTTTTGATACAAATCCTTTTACAATTTGGGTTTTTGATAATTCAGATAATTTAAGTATTGATGAGTGGTATAAAAACTACTGGTATTACCCGTTTGTCTGGGGAGATTTTACTTATACGGGAAAATTTGTCTTAGCTCCAAGAAAGGAAGCCACAATTTCAGGCATTACGGCTAAATCCGGAGCTATTGATTATCAACCGGGAAAACCAAAATTTATTTATGCGGCAAAAGACAGCAAGATGTATTTGTTCAGGGTGATTGGAGAGAGTGGGGATAAAATTCTTTCTACTTTTAAATTTACCCGATAATGTTTTAATGATTTAAATCATTAAAACAGGCGTTATTTTATAAATTTTTCCAGTTCTTTTTTGGTCATGTCAGCCTGTCTTAAAATACTGAAAAATGTACCCATCGCAATCTCTTTGTGATTGGGAACGATCACAGTAAAACTTTTTCTTCTCTGGCTTTTAGATAATTTAATATGACTGCCTTTTTGAGAAACAATGATAAAGCCTGCTCTTTGCAAGGCTGACAAAATAATTTTAGCAGAGTATAGCCTAGGCATTAATTTGAATGGGTAAATCTTGAAGTTTGGGTTTATGAATGGGAGTTAACTCAACCTTAGTTTGGTCCTCCAGATATAACTC
>JAHIVD010000048.1 GCA_018816815.1 Patescibacteria group bacterium | reverse complement strand
GCAGGAAAAGTTCTTACCCATAAAGTCACCAATACCAAGACAGGAGAAACAGCCTTTGTTGAAACAACCATTGAAGACCCGCTTTTAAAAGAGAAGGTTGACCTGCTTAAATCCCTGGGACACTAAATGATACAAGTCAGGAAAGGTTATGTTAACGCAGCATAGTGTCTTTGGTACCATCGCCGGATTAGAAGTTACTGCTTTAGCTATCTTCGTATCTTTAGGTAAACCTCATCTTAATTTAGCAGAAAAAATTCTTTTCACAATTATTAGTGGAGTACTATTTTTGGAAGTAGCAATGATTCTATGGATGATTAATCAAGAACGGAGAGTTGCATGGGGAGATAGTATGCAATGTTTCCAAGAAAATGAAACTTTCTTAAGAACTTTCCTAATAATCATTATGGTTATTAATTGGGCTTTAATACTTTCATTACTAGTGGTTCATGTTTGGTAAAGCATATGCAATATTTTTTTAAACAACAAGAAGAAAATTTTAGAGAAAGAAGATTATGACTGATCGGGAAATCTTGAAACTATTTTTAGAGACGGAGGAATGGCAGCAATTTGAGTGTAAAAGGGCTGCAGTTCAACCATTCAGATTATTGGAAACCGTAGTTGCCTTTGCCAATACTGAAGGCGGATATCTTGTCATAGGGTTGGAGGATCCAAGTAAGGCTCATGGTTTAGAGCGACTTATTGGAATTAGTGAAAACCCTGATAATGTATCAGAATTTTTAAAGCTTATCGAAAAAGAGATTGACCCTCCACTAAGGTTATTTACGCATTTTGAAATTAAAATTACAAATACAAAAAAGGTGAAAGACAATTTAATTGTGGCACATATCAAAAAGAGTAACGATGTTCACTCACTAAAAAGAGGTGATACGTTGGTTCGACGGGGTAAACAAAATATTAAGATAGGCTCTACAGAGATAATCAGACTGAAGTACGAAAAGGGTGCTATAAAGTTTGAAGATGAAGCTTCGGGTATTTTGTCCTTTGATACTCTAGACAATAATCTGCTGGGTCAATATAAAAAGGACACTCAAAGTGAAAACTTGGATGATTGGCAATTTCTTAAAGATAATGGCTTGGCAATAAAACGTAATGGTAATTTTGAATTTACTAAAGCAGGTGTTCTGCTTTTCGACAATAACCCTTCGGTAACCTTGAAAAGTAAATGTGGAATTAAGGTTTCTCATTACTATGGAGTTAAACCAACCTATTCCGGAGAACCCAATTTTGTCCGTAGACCTTTTAGTATCGAAGGTCCTCTGCTACATCAAATAAAACAAATGCTTAGTTATTTTCGTGAAGTTGTTAATAATTCTTCGCCAAAATTATCTGGTGGAGTTTTTAAACCTTCCCTTTTAATTCCAGAATGGGCATTCCAGGAAGCTGTAACTAACGCAGTAATTCATAGGAATTATTCTGTCCAAAATGACATCCAAATTAGATTTTTTGACGACAGAATAGAAATTGAAAGTCCTGGAACATATCCAGGCCATATTACTGTAGGTAACATAAGAATGGAGAGATTTTCTCGAAACCCAATTATTCAAAGAACACTTAATCGTTTCCAATCTGCCCCAAATTTAGATATAGGAGAAGGCGTAGATCGTATGTTTAAAGTAATGAAGGAAAGTAACTTATACGACCCGTTATATCTACCGTCTAGTATCCGACCCAACTCTGTTTTCCTCATACTCTTAAATTTACAAAGAGTAGAGTATTGGGATACTGTTAATAAATACTTAGACGAGAATTATCGTATAAGCAACAACGAAGCAAGAAGAATTACAGGCATAAGTGATACTCTAAAAATGTCTAGATTACTGAAGTCATGGGTTGAAAAAGGTTTATTAGAGAAAGTTGGAGGCCAGGCGAAAAAGACAGCTTACTACATCAAACCTGGACAAGAAGTACCATCGGCTTTATTTTCAGGGGGGGTTGAAAATAAAACTTAAGATGCAATTTTTAGCCTCAAAAAGAGGCATTTATGAAAATTTTATTTTCAATTAGCTGTAAACAATGAAGAAAGCCTATGCAATATTTTTTTAAACAGCACGAGGTAAATTTTAAGGAATGGAGGAAAGCTTATGAGGGAATTCCTGATCATGGCGTTGCTTTTTTGAAACATCTAAATTCGCCTCATTTCAAACCAAATCTTGAACTTCGGAATGAAAAGCAATGGAACAGCTCATCCTCTAATGAAACATTACGGAGTTGATGCTATCCCACTCTCTCATGAAAAGCTGGATGAGTGGAGAGATTCTCTGAGGGGCGGGATCACTTTTCAAATTGACCATACAAATATACTGGTAACAGGCGGGGTGGATGACCTTTGGATAAATGATAAGGGGAAACTGATAATTGTGGATTACAAGGCTACATCAAAAAAGGAGGAGGTAACACTGGACGCGAACTGGCAGATTGGATATAAAAGACAGATGGAAATATATCAGTGGCTTTTCAGGAAAAACGGTTTTAAAGTTTCGGACACCGGATATTTTGTTTACTGCAACGGCAATACGGACAAAGAAGCTTTTGACGCTAAACTGGAGTTTGATATTAAAATTCTTCCATACAAAGGCGATGACAACTGGGTTGAAGGAACTATTTCAGATGCCATTAAATGTCTAAAATCTGATAAGTTGCCCGACAGCGGCAGTGATTGTGATTTCTGCAAATACCGTGCTGCTGTTTCGGAGTATGAAAAATAAATTTATAACTAATGATTACTACAATAATATTTGATCTATCTGATGTCTATTTGGAAGGGATTATAGGAAGCCATAAATATTTTGAAAAAAAATTAGATATCCCGGTGTCTGGTGAATATTTTTACAACGAAGGTTTTGAGAAGTTTATGTTTGGACAAATAACAGAAGATGAGTATTGGAGATCTGTTATTAAAACAAACTTATGGGATATTCCTGTTGGTGAGCTAAAAAATGCAGCCAGGAAAAACTTTACTGAAATAAAAGGAACACGGGAAATTATAGAAAAACTTAAAAAAGAGGATTATACCCTCATCTTACTATCAAATCATGGTAAAGAATGGGTAGAATACTGTGAAAGAAAATACTCATATCATAAACTGTTTAAACATGTTATTTACTCTTTCCAGGTAGGATTTACAAAACCAAATAAAAGGATATTCCTGCTTACTCTAAAAAAACTTCAGGTCAAACCCCAGGAGTGTTTATTTATTGATGATTACATAAATAATATAATTACTGCTGAAAAGTTAGGTTTTAATGTAATTCAATTCACTTCTGCTAAGAATCTTGAGAAGAAGCTCAAGGAGTTCAAGATAAAAATTTATACCTAAATTTCTTTGGGTAATAAAAGTATTCTTTAGACAAAAGTTACTCAAAAACAATAATTCAGCAACTCCAATTTACACCCTCCAAGTGATACAGCTTCACACCTTTTCTTTTCCTCTAATTCCTTTAATCCTCCTACCAAGTCTTCCCTAATTACTCTATCTTACAAACTAACTTTTTGCTAGAATTGATCAGTTAGTTTATCAGCAAGCTGTAGGCAAGCTGAAAAGCTCTGCTTTAGAGCGATTAGCTCACAAGCTCCGCTTATAAACTCTACGGTCTTACGCCGGCTTTTGCCCTGAGCTAGGTCGAAGGGAGAAAATAGCGGTTGTGGATGGTAAAAACGAAGTTAACATAACCCCAATTTCACCTGGGGTTACCTAGATAGGACATCTGGGGATAATGTATGAAAAATAAATTTATAAATTACCTCTTAAAAATACTCAAAGTTTTACTTCATCCAAAGATATTATTGATAATAACCGCCTTGATGCTTTTAGTTGATTATGTATTATTTAAAAAGCTTGGGAACAGTTATGAGGACAAATTTAAAGTTGTAGGAACTATATTTACCATCGGACAAATATATTTAATTACCGGATTTTCAATTATGCTGGTATCAAAATTGAGAAATATTAAATGGTATAAATCAATTTTCCCTTTGCTTATTTTTTTCCTGATTAGTCTTGCTGTCTATTTTAGATTAACCAGCCCCAATAAGGATCTGAGGATACTAAGCAGTATATTAGATTTGCTTAGCTTTATTTTACTGTTTGCCGCCGTAGCGCTGGCAATAAAACATATTATCTTCTTTATCCTTCACCTTAGAAAACAAAAGGCTTTAATATTTCACCACAATTTTAAATTACCTCTTAGGATTTTGATAGTTACTGCTGTGATTGGTGTTGTAGTATTTGGTGTCTACCGGATCTATACACTTGAAAATAGACTGCAGACAATCGAAAACAAGCTTGGAGGTCCGGAAAAGTTAAACTGCAATGAAAAAGATACAATTGATAAAGTCCGTCAATCGGTTGTCCGCATTATCGGAGGCGAATCAGAAGGGTCAGGCTTTGCTATTAAAAATAACGGAGTAATTTTAACAAACTTCCATGTAATTGAATTTGAACCAAGTCCGAAGGTTGTTTTACCTGATAATACATTTGAAACTGCGGAAATTATTATGGCTGACAAAAATGCAGACCTTGCCATTATCAAAATCAACAAGGATTTACCTGTTATCTCCTGGGGTGATCCCAAAGAGCTTAATCCCGCGGAAGAACTTTTGGCAATAGGATTTCCTTTGGGCGGACAATTATCCGGTGAGGCTTCGGTAAATAAAGGGTCATTGTCTGCCAGAAGAAGGTCAAAAGACGTGGGTGTGGAGTATTTGCAAACAGACATCACATTAACCCCCGGAGTAAGCGGTGGCCCGATGGTTAATATCTGCGGTGAGGTGGAAGGGATCAATACTGCCGGTTTGGCCGGATTAGGTATAGCAATTTCTACGGATTCAATTAAGCAGAAATGGCTTGAGATGGCTACCGCCAAAGATTCGCTCAAGGATATTCAGAAAATTACATTTGATGATACGGAAAGCGCTGAATTTGCTGTTGCTACTTTTTACAATTATTTAAAGGTAAGAAAACTGGAAAAAGCATTTGAGATACTTTCGGATAATTTTAAGGAAGGACACAGTTTTGATTACTGGAAGGAAGGATACGAACCCTTGCTTGATACAACAGTTATTAAAATTGAAGAAGATCCGTATACAAAAGACCGGGTACGGATTAAGCTTGCTACTAAAAATTTGGTTGAAGGTGAAATAATATATCAGTATTTTGAAGGTTATTGGGACGTTAAAAACATTGACGGAAAATGGAGATTGTGGGAAGCTAGAATTAAAGAAGTAGAAAATCCTGCCTATCTGTGGTTTTATGAATAGTTGTTACAAAAACTCTAAATAAAGTGAAACATAAATTAACAGTGACTTACACACCCCGTGGTGTGTAAGATAGACACAGTCCAGGATGTAATATCACACACCGGTGTATAACAGTATTTTTATACTTCCTTGACTTTCGGGTAATTTATGGTTTAGAGTAAAAATATGGCTAAAAGTAAAAAAATTATTGTTCAGGGTAAGCAAATTAGCGTTATCCCTCATAAAGAAAACGATGATTTTATTTCTCTTACCGATATGTTGAAAGCAAAAGATGGTGATTTCTTTATTTCAGATTGGCTTAGGAATAGAAATACCGTTGAATTTTTAGGATTTTGGGAGAAGTTACATAATCCAAATTTTAATTATGGCGAATTTGCCGTAATTAAAAGTAAGACAGGTTTAAACAGTTACAAAATAAGCGTAAAAGAATGGGTTAAAAAGACAAATGCCATAGGACTTAAGGCGGCTGCCGGACAATACGGTTGAGCATATGCTCATAGAGATATTGCTTTTGAATTTGGCATGTGGATCAGCCCTGAAAATGTTATTAACAAAGAAAAAGACCCCATTGCTGAGGTCTTATCCCAAGAGATCCTATTGCTAGAATTCCTCTAACCCTACAACTTACGCCATAGGGCTATTTTTAATTTATACAATTTTTAATCCCTTGTCAATAGGTTTTTGTTTTTGTTAATTAGTTAATTAGTTTGTAATCAGGAAATCTTAAGGAAAATAATGTAAAATAGGTTTTAATGAAACAAATTTTTGCCGCAGTTTTTGTAATTATAATTATCATCAGCCTTATCGTAGCGGCATTTACTTTAACCCAGGTTCAGCAGGAGGATCAAGGACTGAAAAAGGGCCTGGAGCAAAGATCCATACTACTCGCCGAAAGTCTGAAAGAAACAGTCCAACCGAATTTTATTAACAAATCAGATCAGCAATTACAGAACTTGGTTGATAAATTCGAGGATAAACAGAGATTGGCTGGTATGGCTATTTACGATAATAAGGGAGGCACAATTGCTACTTCATCAAGCCTGATCACACAGGTTCTAAAAACAAAAAAAATTGCGGAAGATGCTATGGATGCAGATACGGCAAATGGAGATTTTGTAGAACTAAACAATGGAAAAATGTATCTTTTAGCCATCCCGCTTCATGATGAAAAAAGCGTAGTGGGTGCGCTAATGATCGCTCAGGATGCCGGTTATATTGATACCAGATTAAATGAAATTTGGAGGAGCAATCTTTTAGGGCTGTTCATACAGGCATCCTTAATATCTATTACAATCCTTTTTATCATTCGTTGGCTCATCATTGAACCAATGAGAAATTTGGTAAAGTTTTTAAAATCAACCAGAGCTGAGGATTTAGAAGAAAATTCTCCCAGCCTGCTTACTAACTTTTTCTTCAGGCCACTTGTTAAAGAAATTTCAAGCATTAGGAGAAAACTCATAAAAGCAAGATTTGCCGCAACCGAAGAAGCAAAATTAGGGTTGGAAAAATTGAATTCCACATGGACAGAACAACGCTTAAAAGTATTTATTAAAGATGTTTTAAAAGACAGGACTATTTTTATGGTATCCAACAGAGAACCGTATATCCATACAAAAAAAGGACGGAATATTAATTATTATATTCCTGCAAGCGGCATGGTAACTGCAATTGAACCGATTATGGAAGCTTGCGGAGGAATGTGGATTGCCCAGGGAAGCGGTGATGCTGATAAACTGACTGTTGATGAAGAAGATAAGTTGCGGGTACCACCAGATGAGCCTAAATATACCCTCAAAAGAGTATGGCTTAGCGAGAAAGAAAAAGCGGGATATTATTACGGGTTTTCCAATGAAGGTTTATGGCCTTTATGCCATATAGCATATACCCGACCCACTTTTAGAAAAGAAGACTGGGAAGAGTATAAGAATGTCAATGGTAAATTTGCCCAAAACATTCTTAATGAAATAAAAGATTATGAACGGCCTATTGTTTTAATCCAGGATTTTCAGCTTGCCCTGGTACCCAAAATGATAAAAAATAGCAGGCCTGATGCGAGTGTTGGAATCTTTTGGCATATCCCCTGGCCAAATTCTGAATCCTTCAGCGTCTGTCCGTGGAAAAAAGAAATTATAGACGGAATGCTGGGAGCTGATTTGGTTGGTTTTCAGACTCAACAACACTGTAATAACTTTATTGAAACAGTCAGCAGAGAAATCGAATCGCTTCTTGATTTTGAACAACTTACAATTACCAGAAATGGACATACGTCTTGCATTAAACCATTTCCAATAAGTATTGCTTTTCCTAACCGTTTTAAGAATAAGGACGATAAGTTTAATTCCATGAAATTTTTAAAAAGCTTAAATATTAAAACAAAATATATTGGTGTTGGAGTTGATAGACTGGATTACACTAAAGGTATCCTGGAAAGGCTGAAAGCAATAGAGATTTTTCTCAAAAGATACCCTGCCTACGTTGGTAATTTTACCTTTATACAAATTGCTGCTCCCTCAAGAAGCAAAATAAAGGAATATCAAAGATTCACCGAAGCTGTGGAAAAAGAGGTAGAAAGAGTTAATAATCTTTTTAGGAAAAACGGCTGGAAGCCAATTATCCTTTTTAAAAGACACCATACTCAAGAGGAGATATCCCGGTTTTATAAACTGGCGAATGTTTGTTTAGTAACTTCACTGCATGATGGAATGAATTTAGTTGCAAAAGAATTCGTAGCAGCAAGGAATGATGAAAAAGGAGTGCTTATCCTAAGCCAGTTCACAGGATCATCAAGAGAGCTTAAAGATGCATTGATCATTAATCCCTACAATGGGGAGCAAACAGCAGACGCTATAAAAGTAGCCCTGGAATTATCACCCTTAGAACAAACAAAAAGAATGAAGAAATTACGGGAAGTAATTAAAAACTACAACGTCTATCGTTGGTCAGCAGAGATTTTAAAAACCATTACTAATTTATGAGAATTGCTATAGTCTGCTCTAATTTTGTCAGTATTACTAAAAATGTTAAGAAAGGAACAGAAATCTTTGACTACATTTTTATTGACAATCTGGTTAAAAGTGATAAAAACATTGATATTACATCTTTTGCCTCTGGAGATTCTAATCTACCGGTTAAAATTGAAAGCATTAACCATACTCTTATGGAAAAATCATTTTCAGCAAGTAAAATGGCAGAGGAGTATTTGAAGGTATATAATAAAATAATCAAAATATAGATGGATTTCAAGCAAACCTCTCTTAAGCTACTTTTAAACAACAGGCGAAAAGTTAAAAACTTTCAGTACACTGTTCCTTCCCCGGATACTTACCCTTACCAATGGTTGTGGGATTCCTGCTTTCATGCGATAATTTTAACCCACTTTAATGTAGGTGAAGCCAAAAAAGAGATTATGTCCCTTTTATCAAAACAGTTTGATAATGGACTTATTCCGCATATTATTTACTGGGACAAAAAAGTAAAAACAGATTTCCCTAAAATAAGTTGGGGCAAGAAGAATACCTCAAGCATCACTCAACCACCTATGGTTGCCTACGCTGTCTGGCAAATATACCAAAAAGATAATGATCTTAATTTTATTAAAATTGTCTATCCCAAGCTTTATCATTTTTACAAATATTTACTAAACGTGAGGGATCCTCACGAAAATCATTTAATAGGAATCATGAATCCTGACGAATCAGGTGAAGATAACTCCCCCAGGTTTGATATTCCATTAAGTTTACCGCCAGTTCATAGTATAGAAAAGAGCAGACAAAAAAGATTTAAACTAGCTGATCAAAACATTAAATGTAACTTTGATGCTCCCTTTTGCATGAGAAATTTCTTCTGGGTAAAAGATGTACCATTTAATGCAATAATGGTGGAAAATCTAAGATTACTTGCACAGATAGCCACAAATTTAAGCTTTAAAGAGGATGCTTGTTTCTTTATGAAAGAGGCGGAAAAAATCAGTTTAGCTATGAAAAAATTAATGTTTGAAGACGAACTTTTTTGGTCCACATTCGGGGAAAGCTATAAAAAAATTAAAGTAAAGACCTGGGCTATTTTTACTCCTCTGTTTGCTAAGATTTTAACTCATAAGGAAGCCAAAGAGTTAGTAGAGAAACATCTACTTAACCCTGACGAATTCTGGACTAAATTTCCAATACCTACAGTACCTATAAATGAACCTTTTTTTGATCCTAAAGGTTTTTGGCGGGGATCGACATGGATAGCAACAAACTGGTTTATCTATAAGGGGCTCTTAAATTACGGTTTCTATGACATCGCAAAACAAATCAAGGAATCATCAGTTGCTTTAATAGAAAAATCAGGCTTTCGTGAGTATTTTGATCCGAATACAGGAGAAGGCTTTGGAGCTAAAGATTTCACTTGGGGATGTCTGATACTGGACATGGCCTAGGCGAGTTTTAAAGTAGCGCATATGGGAGTCGGCTCGATCTCAATTATAAAACTTTATTCTCTAATAAGGAAGAATCTATATTATTATTATCCCAATTAAAGGATAAAAAGCTTTTTCTTGAGACTAAAGAAGCATTTATACTCCTTAGGAACACACAAAACAAGCTTTATACTAAACAGAATCAAGGCATACTTGATTCTGAGGCTAAATATGACTCAATTATATCAAATTTCCCTCTTGGAGCGGGTGAGGGGAGTCGAACCCCTGACGTTCACTTTGGAAAAGTGACATTCTTCCGCTGAATTACACCCGCATTTGCTGCTTCTTATTACTTTATAACTTCAGTAGACAAATCCGCTTCTGCCCCAAAGCAGTAGAATACATTCTACTCAAAATTACCTGTTCAGTTCAAG
>JAHIVD010000047.1 GCA_018816815.1 Patescibacteria group bacterium | reverse complement strand
TAAATAGATACCATATTCAAAACTTCCTGAATCACAAAGACTACAGTAGAATTAATTCCTGGCTTAAAGACTTGGTTGAAAAGAGATTCATAGGCAGAATTTACTCCCGGAAATTCGGGGAAAACACAAAACCGGCCGTATATTTTCTTGACACTAAAGTTATACAAGTATTAAAAGAGCAAAAAGATATAAACAAATCATTATTAAATCGTATCTATAGAGAAAAACACAGGTCCAAGAGGTTTATTGATCACAATCTTTTTCTGGCGGATATCTACTTTTATTTAAAGTCTTTAGCTTCTGAAAATAAAGCAAAACTTCACTTTTTTACTAAAACAGACTTGGCAGAACATAATTATCTTCCCGAACCCATGCCCGACTTATATTTTGCCGTCGAAGAAGACAAAGGCTTAATTAAAAGATATTTCTTGGAAGCTTTTTCCAAAGGCACTCCCCGTTATGCCTTACGGCATCGTATTTTTAGATATTTTAATTATTACGAAAGCAATGTCTGGGAGAAAACTACCAAACACCCTTTTCCCACCATTCTTTTGGTTTGCCCCAACAAGCAAATGCTAGGATTTTTAAATAAGTTCATAAAAGAAACAGCAGAAGAGCAATTTGATGACAGCATTCAATTCTTTTTAACTATAACCAAGAAAATAAATAAAGAGGGAATGAAAAAGGAAGTCTGGCAAAAAGTTGAAGAATTTTAGCCTGCTGCCGAGATTGGCAGCAGGCCGTTTATCATTCATGAAGTTTTTTAATTTCAGAAAGAGGTTGAGGGTTAAAATACAAATCTCTTTCAACGGTAAGTCCGTAAGGACCCTCAATGCTAATTAGCTCTGAAAGTCTGAAATAGCCAAGCTCAGGGTAATCTCCGACAACGTAGCCGAAAAACAAATCCTCCCCGTCGAACTCGGTTGCGTACCAAGTCCATCTTGTCATCGGCAGGAAAAATTTACAAAAAACCTTCGGATCTTTTCCATATTGGGTGGAATATGTCTCCGGCAATTTACTGCGTATTCTCTTTGTCAGTAATTTCATCATTTTTCACCCCCTTTCCTAAAATTCCAGTCCGCATCTTTCAAATAAGAATCCAGCGCTTCGGCAACTAATTTAGTAATCGGCTTTTTGGTTTTTCTTTTAAGAGCCCATAAAAGACAGAGGTGCTCGGCAGATATTCTGGGCTTGTAATTTGCCTGAGGCTTCATCTCAAACTCGGGAACACCGAATGTCGCCGTCTGAATTAGTTTTTTCATAAATTTATTTTGGGAGGCCATGCCTCCTTACAGGAGTTACTGCGCAGATGCCGAAGTGAAGTCAAGGGCGAAGCGCAAGCGAAGTTTATTGAAAACCCTTGACGAGCAAAGGCAGATGTGCCAATTGTATTTATTTGTCTTCAAATTAGCTTGAGTTCGTAAACCCTTCCTATAAATAAAAATCATACCTAAAAATACCTGAACATCTGGTATAATATATTCACCCTGTCTGCAGGGTTTTTTTATGCCTGAACAATCGACCCCAATTTCAAATGTACAAATAAGGATACCTGATAACGACAATCCGGTATTCAGCTTCGATATAGACTTTAGTGACCATTGGTTTACGATACTCACAGGTGTTAATGGTTCCGGAAAATCTGCAGTACTCAAAAAAATTAAGGAACAATATAGCAGCGAAACAATTCTTTATAACCCCATAAGGAACTCTGTTAAACAACAGCTTACACAAGCCATAAACAATTTAGAAACAGGCAATAGAAAGAAAAATAATTTACTTAGCGACTTAAACAAAGGATGGGATGATACTAACGCTGTACCTTACCCTTCATTCCAAGAAACTGTAGTAGCCGAGTTTAGAGAATACATGACGAAAGACACTAGCAAATCGCAAGATGCAATTCTAGAAGATATTGAAAAGGAGTACTCCGCTTTACTAAAAGAAATATTTCCAGATTATAAAGCAGTCAACTGGAAGGTCGATAGCATGGGGCCTGTTTTCGAGATCAAAAAATATGAGAAATACGAATTGGTGGCTGACCAGTTGAGTACTGGAGAGCAAGAAGTTTTATCTTTGGTTTTTAGCATAAACTCAGTAAGGGACAACTGTAAAATACTACTAATAGACGAACCTGAGCAGCATTTGAACTGGGCTCTTGAGAAGAACTTATTTAGTTATCTAAAACGTTTTTCGGCTAAAAACAAAATACAAGTTATTATAGCGACCCACTCTAGAGCGATTTTTGATAAGAAGTTCAAAGAGAATTGTATTTACTTGTATTTTGATAAAGAAAGAAACATAGTCGCAAATTCGACCGCCCCCGAAGATGTGCTCGAGCAGATAGCAGGAGAAGCTGTCAGCATGCTGGTTACTTCAGAAGACTACAAAACAGTTTATGTTGAAGATGATTTACATAAAAAAGTCGTCGATAAATTAGTAGAATTGTTAAATAGCAAGACGAACATTGATCCAATAGTTTCTATTAATGTTGGAACTGTTGTTAATTTATACAAAACTGCTGCTAAAAACCCAACGAGCCCCGCATTTAAAAACACTTATTTCATGGTTGATGGCGATAACAAACCTGATAAGTATCTTGATGACGACAGGTATATACACCTTGGAAAAAATAAATGTATGGAAACTTATTTCTTGAATTTCGATTATCTAGATAAAATTTCTAGGACGAACAAGGTTTCTATTAAGAAAAAGTTTTGCTCCCTTGTAAACCAAGCGAAAAAACAAAAAGCCAAAACTAATCTGCTTTACCAAGGAAAAATTACAGAGTCTAATCTACAACCTGCGTTTGTCAGCCGATACGACCCTAAGGATATATGGAGAGATTTTATTAAATTTGTAGGATTCAACAGCGAAGATGATCTAATTGATAAATATCTTCGACATGTAACTGTAGATAAAAGACGTTTGAAAGCTACCTTCGACAAGAAGCTGTTGAAACTCTTGGAAGTAGAATAGTAAGCAAAAACCTATCAGGTACCTGAATTGGTTTATCAAAAATCTAAGGAATGTACGAACTGCTTTTTTGCTTAAAAACTACTGCCCACCAGAGGGTGATCCTGGCGTACCAGGAATCGTAAAGTATTGATACTCCATATAGTTACCGTGCGTTACTTTGCCAAATTCATCTACGAAATAGCGGTAATCAAACTTTTGCTGGAACAAATAGTCACCACCATAATTCTTGGTTAAAGGATCCCAGAACAATACTGTATTAAAACCACCTGTATATTCTCCATCCCCGTTTATATCTTTTAAGACAAAGTGGTTGATGTTGCCAGGTACTGTTACACCAGGAACCCAAGTTTCCTCTTGATGAATTACTTTATCGGTAAATATAATAGGCTCATCACTCCAGTAGAAATTGTCTGTGCAACCCTCACTTTTTGTTAACAAACCACCGAACTTCCCGTAATTTACGGTTACGGACGGTTCACAATAGTTTTCATCCAAGTCTCGATCTGACCTCCACGTATAGTAGTAGCCTTCCCCCATGTCTACACCACTCCAAGGATTTGTTTCAGACCACATCCACTCCACACGGATATTTCCATAATTTATCCAAATACCCGGATCGTTATCTTTTCCTTGTCCTTTGGCGAGTACGGGAGAGGTTACGAAAAGAAATGCGGCAGTAACAGCTAATAAAATTAATTTCTTCATATATTATCACCTCCTTTCAAGTTTAAATTTTTATACACAAATAACTCTAATTTGTGTGTCCTTTGCTTTGGACAGGCATGCCAACTCTGGATTGAGCGGCTTCCTGTTTGTTATCCTGAGAACTCACGTATTGTCCGTGATTCCCTGTGAACTGTGATGAGTCTCTCTCAGCACACGATTCAGTGCTCGCAAATGAGAATGTTTGTCCTGTACCACTTATTGCAATACCTGATAATGTACCGTCTGGATTGATTACTCCTTCAGCGTTAACAGTGTAACCTGCATTTATGTTTGTATAAATAACGTTGAATTCCACATTAGATCCATCTACGGTACCATCGATGTCTTCCGTATTTGCTGGGTTTGGAACATAATTTCCATCTCCAGAAAATGTACCTGCAAGAACATCACTTACTAGATCATACGTATGAACATATGGTCCTGGAGGAATATTTGTTCCAGTATATGCGATCTCACATGTACCAGTTAGATCCCATGGTCCATATTCAACTGGTCCTGGGAATGTTGCTACTTTTGCAAAAGCAGGAACAATTGTAGCTCCGAGCATTAATGCTCCTGCTGCTGTTCCCACTAAAATTTTTTTAATATTCATTTATATCACCCCCTCTCTATTTCAAATAAAAAACCGCCGATGTGGCGGTTGATATAGTCAAACAAATCGAGCTTACATTTTTGGTAATCAT
>JAHIVD010000046.1 GCA_018816815.1 Patescibacteria group bacterium | reverse complement strand
ATCGCTGTGAAAAGCAAAAGTTTTCTTTGGTTCCAGCCTAAATTCATATTGAAACGGCTTAGTGATTTCATCCCATTTAATATCTTTAGAAGAAGATACTTTATTACTAAGGTAGGCTAAATTTAACAGGATATTGTCTTTAAAAACATTGTTGACAAATTTATCCCCGTAGCGGTTAGAAAGAGACATCTCTTTTTGAGCCAAGAGAAGTTGGTTTGGAAAAGGATTGATGAGTTGCTGGTTATTGCCAGTCCCCAAGAGTGAACTAAAAGCAAAGGGGAGAATAGCTAGAGCCTGAAAAGGCTTTTTCATCATAAGTTGTATAGTCTAACATACTATGGGTTTAAAGTCAAGCTCAGCAGAGGTATGTTATGATTAATTTGTGATAAAGTTACTGCCCTTTGTATTAGTACTAATTTTGACTTTAGGTGGGTTAGGTTATTGGCGGCATATTTCTACTCAAACAGACTTAATTACTTCTGAGGTAAGTCAGCAGGATCAGGCTCCGATAGAGGTGCCAAAAACCTTACCAGGAGCAAGTTTGGAAGATAGGGTTTTAGTTTTGGAGGATCTAGTTGCTAAGTTTGCTACCGAGCTTAATTCCTTAAAATCTCAAACTTCTCAAACAACTAGTTCAATTTCTTCGGATTCAAGGGTTTTAGATTTGGAAGCATCTGCTACGGAGTTAAAAGCCAGGGTTAGCGTCTTAGAAAAATCAAGCCCGGTTTCTGGTTCAACTTCTAAATACCCATTATATATACCTCTTGGCGCAGGAGGTGGACCATGGAATGATCAATCCTGGACTACATTAAATGAATATCAAGTAGCAATAAACCCGGATAATTACCAAGGCTATTCCGGTATGCAGCTGGAAGCTAATTTCAGGTTAGCAGAGCCATCCGGTACAGGGTCTGTAAGGCTGTATAATGCAACAGATGGGAGCTCAGTATCTTCACAAGTAGATACTACTTCAACCAGCTTTGGTGTGCAAACCTCGGCGACTTTTAAATTAGATAGCGGGCAAAAAACATATACTATTCAGATTAAGAGTTCCGAGACAAAGATTTTATTTGTCCAGTCTGCCAGGATTAAGGTGAATTTTTAGTGCAGGGGCGGCAGGACTCGAACCTGCAGTCTCGGATTTGGAATCCGAAGGTTTACCAGTTAACCGACGCCCCTAAATTTACTGAAAACATTATATATTGCCTTAAGTTCTTTAGCAATGCTGGCGTCATAGTACACTAAAGCCAGACATCCTGGATAATTTTCCTTCAATCTCTTTCCTGTATTTGGTTTCAAATAGCTTTTGTGAAACTGATCTATGGGAATACCTGTTATCTTGCTCCAGAATTGTTTTTGAGTATTATTGTTGTGATATCCATGTATATGTACCAACGCCCGTAATTTAGATTCATCTACTTTAAAGCCAGTTCTTAAAAGAGAGAGGAAATTTCCTATTAGGGTGGGATCGGAGCTAGTAAACTTTACTGAAGTTGTATTTTTATTTCCTTCACACCACCAGACCAAGGAGCAGCAAAGTTTAGCAAGAGCTTGAGAGAGAGGAATAGTTAATAACATCTCGGAAGCTGTTTTTTCTAAAACCACTCTACGTTTTTCTCGAGCCTTTTTTCTGATAAAGATACTTTTATATTGACCAAGGATTTTCCGTTTTTCTAAACGCTTCTGAGCTGCAATAGAAAGAATGATATCTGACAACCATACTGAAGAGGTGCTTTGGGCAATATTAAGTTTAGCTGCAACTTCTTTTATTGAATAGCCTTGTTTCCGAAGAGTAATAGCTTTTTCCTTTACATCGATTGGATAAGGCATGTTATATAAGTATTGTAAGAGGTTCGATAATAAAAAGTCAATTAGAAGAAAGGTTTTAAAGTTTGACTTCGTTGTGGGAATTGGTTTTTCTGCAGTGTTTACAAAATTTGTTCAAAGTAAGTTTCTCTTTAATATTTACCGTGTTTTTAGTGGCAGTATAATTTTTGTTCTTACAGGAAGAACACTGGAATACAAATAAATTTCTGTTGCCTTTTTTTGCCATTCTTCAATTCCTTTCAGTTACTTAGGGCAAGTATTTATGGATTATATATTAGTTGGAAGTGAAACTGCAAGAAATTTACTATTTTGATGCCGGGTTGTTGAAGCTTTCAAGCGCAAATGACTTTTTTCGAGGATTGGAGCCGACAGCGAGAATCGAACTCGCGACCCTTTCCTTACCATGGAAATGCTCTACCACTGAGCCATGTCGGCAACACTAAAGATTTTAGCATATAAGTGAGCTTCATGCGGAAATATGGGTATGATTTTTAGAGCGTACATATTTTTATCAAGTATAGTTTTGAGTTTAAATATCATTCCGGCATTTATGCCTCCAATTTTGATGAGTTATCCCGGATTGTTTTCTTTTATATTCTGGGGTGTCGAAAAATGCTTGACGCATAATTTTACATTATCCGAATATTTCCAAAAGTTAAGATAGGTTTAAATAACTAGATGGAGCCTGAGGTGGGATTTGAACCCGACGACATCTACTTTACAAAAGTAGCGCTCTAACCAGGCTGAGCTACTCAGGCACACATAAATTTTAACACAATATTAATTAAAAAAGGAATTATATTAAAGGAATTATATTATAAGATCGTATTTCACGATCAAAGCGAGGCTTAAGGTTTAAAAAAATGAGCAAGCTCTTCTAAACAAATAAGTTCTCCCTATTATAGTCGTCAGCCAAATTTTCTCCTCAGGAAATCTAAGGCGGATGTTCTGGTCCCGATGAGCGAAACTCTATAGGGACACTTTGAACTTCCATAAAAGTGTCAAAATAATGAAGAAAAATATTTTGGCTTTAAACGTGCTAGATAGGGATGCCTTTTGGGCAAGTCCTTCAGGCCATCTACTAATAATGTCCTTTAGGATAATTTAATCGTAGTACTGAAAGTTTGATTTGTCAAGATAGCATTGTGTTTGTTTAGGATCAAAACCCTAGGATTAAAGAAAAAATCCCTAGAAGAAATTCTAATATTGCCTGAATGATTGAAGTATTTCCAAAAGGTATCATTAGTAAGATAATGAGGATTAAAATTCCATATGGCTCTAGCTTGGCATATGGCTGCGCTAATTTATAGGGCAACTGTGAAATAAGTATCCTGGATCCATCCAGAGGAGGAATGGGAAACAGATTAAAAATGCCCAGGACCAGATTTATTGTAACTGTAAAGCGAAGAAGCGCTCCGACTATAGCTGGAAAAGTCTGGGGAAGGGCGTTTAAGAAGTGATAAATCAAAGTAGCAACAATAGCTAGTCCGAAATTGGAAAGGATTCCGGCTGCAGAAACAAAGAGTTCGCCTTTTTTTAGATTAGAAAAATTTAAAGGATTTACAGGAACGGGTTTGGCCCAGCCAAAAAGAATCGGTGAACCAGTCAGGATCAGAAATCCGGGTAAAAGAATTGTTCCAAAAAGATCAATATGGGGAAGAGGGTTTAGGGTAAGTCTGCCAGCGCGCTCAGCAGTATCATCCCCAAATTTTAAGGCTGCTAAACCATGCATCACTTCATGTATGATTACTGAAAATAGTAAAATTATAACTATAAAAGTAATAAAAGTCGGCTCCATTTATTTAAAAATTATATTGGATTTGGAAAAGAAAGTATACCAGGAAAATTAAATCAAAATAGCACCTAGGTTGCAGGTCGTTTATTTGATGGAAAAATCAAACTCCGCCTTTAGTAATAGGAAAAGCTTGCTTGAATCATCAAGAAATGATATATTACAAACCTATGTTTGCCTGTAATGCTTGCAAAAAAGGAGTTAGAAAAATTGCCTTTTCCCGGCACAAAAAAGGTTCATCCGGAGCAGGAGGAACCTGGGCTTTGCGTGCGCCTATTCATAAAAGAACCCAAAAACCAAACCTGCATATTTTTAAAGGCAAGAAATATTGCACAAAGTGTTTAAGAGCTGTTAAAGCTCCTTTAAAGGAAAGTTTGGGTATCCGTTCAGGAAATCCTGCAGATAAATCTACTTTGGTTCAAACCGTTTAACAGGTTTAATCTTATCCAAATCTTTATTAAAGGAATAAATCCTTTCTAATTTCTCTTGTTCAGAGTATGCTGCTAAATATGCATCAATATAATTGATGCTAAAATTTCCATAGAAATAGAGTGTCCTGATAATTAACGTTCTATTAACTACTAAATTATTAACTTTAAGCAAATTATAGATTTTTTCAATAACTTCCTGTTTGGAAAATTTGTAAAAGCTAGTTAAAAGCCATATTATCTCAGCTAACCCAACATCACTTAGGATCAGATCTTCTGTTGAATTTTCAAAGAGTGTTTTAGATGCAGGAGATTGAGTAGGGTGATCCTTTAGTAGAAAGCGAATGATGACGTTGGTATCAAGCAGTTTCATTTAACTTTGGGCCAATACTTTTTAGGTAAGGTTTTTAAGTAATCTTCTGCTAATATTTTGCCGACAGCCCCGTAAGCTCTTTTTTTGTTCCATTTGATGTTTGTTTTTAAAGAACCATACAGCTCATCGATTAGTTTAGCTTGATTTTTTATTACAACTTCTCCATTTGTTACATCAAAAACAACTTTTTGCCCACTAAGAATTCCCAGTTTTTTTCTGATTGGGGCAGGTATTGTAGCCTGACCTTTTGAGGTTAAAGTAGAAGTATATATCATAGTAATACTATGATATCGTCAGTATTACTATTTGTCAAGGGTAATACTTTTTTTTAAAGGAAAATCAGGGTAGCCATTTAGAAAATCCTGCATTGGTATAACCTTTTTTCCTTCCATTTGTATCATTCCACCGGGATAGAATTTTACAATTTTAGCTTGCCCGTTGGAGCCCAAAGGACGAAAGCGGGTCCACGCTCCCGGCCAGGGATAATATGCCCGAATCATCCTGTCTAGGATTTCGGGAGATGGGGGATTACTGATGTTAAAATAACCATCCTCCCGGGTAAGGTGTTTAGTATAAGTGGCTTTTTTTAAATCCTGGGGGATAGGTTTTATAGAATGTTTTAAATATTGCTTGATTACCGAGACCATAAGTTTTCCACCCATATCATTGAGTTTAGTTAAAAGAGAATCCGTAGTTTCCCCCGGAATAAGTGGATATTTTTTCTGAGCCAGAATACTTCCTGCATCTACTGTAGTGATTATTTGAATAATTGATACACCGGAGACTAAATCTCCATTTAAAATAGCAGCAGGAGCAGGAGAAGGACCTCTGTATTTTGGCAAAAGGGAGTGATGGATATTTAAGGAAGCAATTCTAGGAAGTTTCAGTAATATATTGGGTAGAATTAATCCATAATCCTCAACCACTAGAAAATCCGGTTCATATTTAGCGATTTCTTCAATGGTAGTTTTTTCAAGGATTTTTGTTTCAATAGACGGTTTTCCCAATTTCTTTGCCAAAAGTGCAATTGGGCTGTCAGAAATAGTAACAAACAACGAGATAGGAAAGATTGTGTTAACAATCTTTGCGCCTATTTCAGAGTGCTTTGTGTTTCCAAAGAAAATTATATTAATTTTTAAGTTTGAAGTTGTAGTTTTGGTTTTTGACATTTGAGTTTTTAGTTTAAATTGTAATTTCCTGAAAAGTTTCTGTTCCTATTTCATCTTTGCCAGTAAAACGATAAAATTTACCTTTTTGTTCCAAACATCTGTCAGAAAATAAAATCCCGTTTAGATGATCGACTTCATGCTGAAATATCCAGGCCTGCACCCCCTTAAGAGTTTCTGTTACTTGTCTGCCGTCACTATTTTGATAGGAAACTTTGATCTGGGTAGCTCTTTTAACCTCGCCCCATATATTTGGGATAGATAAACATCCTTCAAAATATTTTTTAGTCTTTTTGCTGGTTGATAAAATTTTGGGATTAATGATGGATGCAAACTTTCTGCCTTTTTTAGTTGCGAATTTAGCTACAAAAAAACTTTCCCTTAATCCAACTTGAGTAGAAGCTAGTCCTACTCCTTCCGGATCCTTGAAGGTTTTTGTTAGCTTAACCATATCTTTAAGAGTTTGAATCAACCCTTGGTTAATTTTTTTGACAGATTTGGTTTTAATCCGCAGTCTTAAATCAGGTGCATTTACTACTTTCATGCTGGGTGTAGTTGAGTTATTCATGGCTGTAGTTTATCAAAAAAATTTCTTCTGTGCTATAACCTGCTTACTTTAATGAAAATTTAAAAAGTTTTTGGTTTTACCTAAAAAAGTAGAAATGCAGCAATATAGATAAGATAGTTAAGTGAAAGTGTTAATTTAATTCAAGATAAACAGATTAACGTAGACGTAGTAAAATAAGTATTTATAATATAAAAATACAAATGTATGCTGATCAAGAAAGAATACTCAAACCATTAGGAATAACACCTAAAGAGAATAAAGTTCCAGATTCGTCGTTGGCAGAGATGGCGGTACAGGTATCGAGAGAGTGGCCGTGGAAGCGTAGGATTGCTTCATTTTGTGAGATGTGTGGAGGGTTTCTGATATATGGGTCGTTCCTTATAGCAGTTGGCAGTATAGTTAGTACGGTTTCAAGTGGTTATGTAGCGAAGGATATAGCTATTATTGCGTCCGCTACATTTATAACAGGAGTAGCTATGTTTGCAACTGGTTACCGTTTATCTAATTCTCTTCGCAAAACGGAAAAAGATTTTTTTATCTGTTAGATAGCTTGATGTTTTAATAGATTCTTAAATGATCCAAAGAAATAGATTATTTATAGATTCTCGGCCTTTTCTATTTCACCATCTCTTCTCTTAGTTTTTTTGATTGATTCTTTATTTTATTTTTCTTTTTTAAGTTGAGCTAGTTTCCACATAAATATTTTAGCTTTATTCTTTGCTTCATAATAGCCTTTAGTAAAATTTAAAGCTTCTTCTAAAATTTTTCTGTCTACTCCTTTGGCTAGTTTAATATAGAGTGAATAATGTTTGGTATCCTGCAAGCTTTCAGCTAAATATACTCCATATGCCTGAAACTCACGGGAAATATTTTTCGGACGATTCTTGAATTTGGTTTCAGCTATAATTTTCGAAATGGATTTCATTGCTTTGTCGAAGCCGTTGCTTCTTTTAGTTGAATTAGTGCCTCTTGATAATTAGGCTTTAATTTTATGGTTTGTTTGAGGATCTCAACCTCCTCATCTTTTTTATCCATTGCATCCAAAATCAGAGCTTTATTGTAGAAAAGTTTTGGATCGGTTGGAGCAAGTTTAATTGCTTTATCTAGTGTCTGTAGAGTTTGATCCATATAACTTTTATCTAAAATAGAAAGCTCAAAGTAGGTTCTTATTGCTGTTCGTAGATATGAGACATTTTTAGGACTTAATTTCAAAGCTGTATTAGTTTGACTAAGAGCTTCATCTTTTAAAGAAGCAGATAGCGTAGCATCAGTTTCAGCTAGGGCAGCCGCGGCTTGGGCTGCCGCAAAGCCGAGCTCGGATTTATAGAAAGGCTCATTTTTATTTAACTGCGAAGCAGCAGAAAGCAGGTTATATGCACTGCCGGAATTACCTGCTGCAGAGGCTTTTTGGCTTTCGGCAAAAAGAGTATCTGCGTACCAAAGTTGAAAGATGGAATAGAGAAAGTAGATCATTAGGAAAACCACAATACCTTTGGCTGCTTGGGCATAAAACGGTCTATGGTATAAAACAGTAGATAGTTTGTCTAGAATAAAACGCAGGTTGTCATTCTGAGGAGCCTCAATTGCGGAGGGTTTGGTTGTTACAAAAACAAGGGCTGGGAAAAGAAAGAAAAAAACAGCAACAATTACAACAGAAAAAAGAAAGAAATTATAGATGAGATAAGAGATGTAGGAGGCAAGCAGTGCACAATATAAAATGTATAACGGCAAATTATTTTCCAGTCTTTTATTGCTCATTTTTAATTGAAAATTTAAAATTTTCTTAATGCTCCACCAGATAAATGTCCCAATAACCAACGTATAAGTACCAAATCCTACTAAACCAGTAGTTGCCAGGTAATTTAAGTATTCATTATGAGCTTTGTTGTATAAGAAGTCCCATTCAGAGGTTAGATTATGAGAGATGGGGCGATATTGATAATAAGAATAGGCAAATGTTTCCAAGCCTGAACCAAAAATTGGATAATTCTTGAAAATATCCAAAGCCCCGCGCCATACAATTAATCT
>JAHIVD010000006.1 GCA_018816815.1 Patescibacteria group bacterium | reverse complement strand
TTTTTGGGCGCAGATATGAGCGGATTAAGCTGTCACCGGGCCGATTATACTATTTCAACCAGTGATAGATATTACAAAGACACTGCTGAATATAAAGAATGTACGGACGCTGTCCAGAAAGAATATTATCCAGATAATGAAAATTTTATATGTCACAAATCTTTAGTTGAGGTGCCAAAAAGTAAATGTAAAGGATACGGGGATATAACTATTGACGATATATGTTATAAGTTCACAAGCGAAACCAAGGCGTGTATTGTGGGAATGGATAAAAAAAAGAATCTTTGCGAACAATCTTTAGAAGACGTGACTTCTAAACTCGCCAAAGATGAAAAGGGGTATCCTTTTGAGGAAATATGTGAGGTTAAAGTTAATGTTCCAGAAAATATAGAGCCAGCACTACCAGCTGAATACCCTCAATCCAATAATATTTTTATTCGCATAATTGATTTTTTCAGATGCTCCTTTGGGAAATTATTCGGAAAATCCTGTTAATATGCCGTATAGAGTCTACTTTTTACTTTCACTTTTACTTACACTGGTTGTAGAAATACCAGTATTATTTCTTGCAGCGAAGTATTTGCTTAAAATCAAAATACAAGCGAAAGAAATTTTTTATTGGGGTGCTTTTGTTAATCTTTTTTCCCTGCCGTATCTTTGGTTTATTTTTCCCTTATTTATTTCATCCCGTAATTATATTTTGATTGGAGAAATTTTAGTTATATTGATTGAATTCGCTACCCTGTTAAAGGTATTAAAAATAGATTTTAAAAAAGCTTTTGTTTTATCTCTGGTAGCAAATCTTGCATCGTATCTTACAGGAACTGCCATTAATATAATATTATAGGAGTTAATCAACCCTAGGGGTTAGAAAATTTATTACCTTTTCCAATTGCTTGAGAAATGTTTTTGTAGCCGTCTTTTTGCAGAAGTTTTACTAGTCCCTGGTTAATTTCGGAAATTAATTGTGGTCCTTCAAAGATCATACCGGTAATAAGTTGAATCAGCGATGCCCCGAGCTTTATCTTTTTATAGGCATCTTCGGCAGAGAAAACTCCTCCTGATCCGATGATGACATATTCCCCTTTGGTTTTTTGATAAATTCTTTGGATCTGTTGATTTGATAAATCCTCCACTGTTTTTCCGCTTAATCCACCTTTTGAGCTGTTTTTCTTAGTCAGGTTGGAACAAATAAACCCATCAACTTTGTGTTTTTTAACTACATTTAAAATTTCATCAAGTTCTTTACTGCTTAAATCAGGCGGCATTTTCAGGAAAACCGGTTTTTCAGTAGAAACTTTATCTATCTGAAGCAGGAGTTTATGAAGTTTGACAGGGTCAGAAAAAGGCTGGCCTCCAAAAGCATTAGGACAGCTGATATTGATGTCAAAAATATGGCCTATGCCGGTAAATTCCTTGTATGTTTTTACATAATCCCTGATGCCCGTTTTTGTTTCTGAAGTTTTCCGGTTATTGGTTTTACCGATGCTGATTATAAAAGGAATTGTAAATTTTTCTTTTCTTAACCTTTTTGAAATTGTTTTACAGCCGTCATTTTTAAGACCATAATAAACTCTTAAGCTTTTAGATTCTTCTAGCCTCCAAAGCCTGGGTTTGGGATTTCCCTGACATTCCTCCCCTGTGATTGTGCCAACTTCCCCGAATCCAAATCCAACTGAGGGTAAAATTTTTGTGAGTCTGGCATTTTTGTCAAAACCTGCAGCCAGTCCAACAGGATTTTTAAATTTAATTCCCAGAATTTTTTGCTCCAGGGCTTTATTGGAATAAGAAAAAAACAGACTAACTATATTTCTGGTTATAGAACTAGCTCCAAGTATGCGGCCAATCCAAGTCATAAAGTCGTGTATATCCTCCGGATCCATTAAGAAAAAAACAGGTTTTAGAAAGTTTGAATAAATAAAGCGCAATACCTTATTCCTGTTGTAAACAATAATTTCGTTTATCATGGGGTATATTTTACACTAGTCTTGAACTGAACAGGTAATTTTGAGTAGAATGTATTCTACTGCTTTGGGGCAGAAGCGGATTTGTCTACTGAAGTTATAAAGTAATAAGAAGCAGCAAATGCGGGTGTAATTCAGCGGAAGAATGTCACTTTTCCAAAGTG
>JAHIVD010000045.1 GCA_018816815.1 Patescibacteria group bacterium | reverse complement strand
GACAGACAATACCGGTGATGGTATCCTCAGGCCCGCCCTGCGCATTTATTCTTTCATTTGAATGCACATCTCCGCTAGCCTGTATCCATGGTGTGGCATTGCACCGGTAGCAGTAGCCCCTGGCGGGACCGGCATTTGCGGTACACCAGTTATTATATACAGATGAAGATCCGGGATTAGCCTGCCAGGTTCCATTGCATGTCCCTATGCTTGAAGCTGAAGGGCCAGAGTCACCGCAAGCATCAACTCCTTCAGGACAGGGGTAGTAATTTATGCTGTAATTTATTGATCTTGAACATAGAGGTGAACAATTGTTAAGGGTATTAACACAGCGTTGCCAGTATCTTGTGTAAACATAATCACTACCGCTTGCAGCAGCAGTACAGGTTTTATTGTCCCAGGAACCAGAGCAGTTTATCACCCCACCGCTCCAGTTTTCATCTATACAAGTAGATGCGTTACCGCTGATTACCCGGAAACTTATGTAATCGCCTATATTGGCAGGATTAGGAGCTACTGAAAGTTGGACATCAGTATTACAGGAGAGACTGCTGTTAACACTGCAAGCAGGAGCAGGAGGCGGGGCGCTGCAACCCCCTACAATGGTGCAACTTCCGCTATTACCGCTGCATTGGGGATATTCCCAGGGGTTCCAGATTTTACAATCATTCCAACTACAGCTTCTGCTTGAAAGATCCTTGTCCCCACGAAAGCATTTTGTGCCAGCAGAATTATTCCAGCATTCTACCTCATAGCATCCTCCGCTTGGAGTAGCAGTAGGTGTAGGTGTAGGTGTAGGAGTAGGAGTAGGAGTAGGAGTGGTGCCCCAACAGGCAGAGATTCGAGTCCCGTTGCAATAATATCCCCAAACAGAGCAATAATTAGGACTGCCGGCACAGCATTGCTTACATGTTCCACAGTCTGCATTATTCTGACAACCTGCAGGAGTAGGAGTAGGGGTGGGGGTTGGGGTAGGGGTTGGGGTAGGAGTAGGGGTAGGAGGAGGGTAATCGCAACAGCCATAAGTAGGGAATTCTCCAGAACCAGATTGATAACAAGTATCGTAAGCACGTCCCCACGGGTTAATATCTGATTGGCAAGTTTCTAAACCTGTCAGCCCTCTTCCCTCGTCACAACTGTTAAACGCAGTATCATCGCACATTCCTGAACAGCCAGCAATCGTACAATTATATCCAGTATATTCAGCAAAAGCAGAACGAGGTACTAATATGAGGGTTAATAAAAAAAAGAAAACAAAAGTAAAAGTTAGACAGGTTCTCATTTTCTAAAACTATTTATGAAGAGCAACAACCTTATCATCTTTGGCTGCAAAATCAAGCCTAAAAGGATCCCCTTCGGTTTTCCCCGGAATTTTAGGTGATACTACGATTAATCTCACTTCCGCCGTTCCTTCTGGTTGTTGGAAGCGAAATAAAGGTGTTCCTGTAGAAACATATAAACCATTCTGCATCACCCAAGTATCAGCTCCAGAGCCAAATTTAGGAGAGGCGGTAGAAACAAGTATGTCTGTTTTTTTATTTGTAAGTCCTCTAAGCGCTATATCTCCACGCGGCGTTGGAATTATCATTGTAAAAGAAATAACTCCATTTGGATATTTTTTCCCTTCAGCAGTAGCAGCATCAGAGATTATAATCTTCCCATCAGCAGGTGCGAGGAATTCTATTCCTGCAGGAATTTCAAAAAGAGTTACTTGATTTAAAATACCCTGCTCTTTATACATAGCTTGCTGTTTTTGCGTCCAACTTAAAGCATCTGCACTTTGCGGGTTCATATTACTGGGAAGAGGAGGAATATAACAAAGATCTCTATAATATTTTATATTTACTCCTTCAGGAGGAGTAAAAGGAACTAGAATGATTACCCTGGATCCATCTATTATTTGACTATTGAGCCCTCTTGCCTCATTAGAAGAAACAGAAAGAGCGTTTTTAGTACTTATAGAACCCGTATTTTCTCTGGTATCAAATGTTTCAGAAAAAGGATGGTAAGATGAATCTAGGAGATTTTGCCAAATTTTTTTTCCTTCTCTAGCCAATTCTTCTCTTTTTATTATCGCCCCTAAAAATCCTCCTGAAACGGCCATTGCAAGGCCTCCTTTAGCTATTCTCCACGTTAATCTCCCAAATTCTCGGCGAGACCAGAGCCTTCTTGAGGAATCTGAGGGATAAGTAATTGTTTCTGGGATTACATCTCCTGGTGCTGGTGTTTCTACTGTTTCTGCTTTAGTATCAATCGCCATAATTTTTTGTTTTCTCCTGGCTGAATTATCATATCATATAAATCCATTAAATCTCTAGTTGTTTTTATCTTCTATCCACTTTAAGTAACCAACACAAGAACCATCAAATTTAGGACACTCAGTAATTACAAAAACAACGTTTGATAATTCGTCTACAGATTTCTCAAATCTTCCTCCGATCTGGGTTTTGGCGCAGGTATAAGATGGCGTCTCGCCTGAGCCTAGTTGAACACATTGTCCATAAGGATGTTTTGTCTCGCAGACCTTGTTTCCCGGTGGTTGAGAACCCCATTGTTCATTGCAGATTCCCGAACCAAAAAATCCAGGAAGAGGCTCAGCAATTTTTTGATATATCTTGTTGATTTTTTCTTCCGCAGCAGGTTTTGCTTCTTCTGCGGGTTTTGCTTCGGGTTGTACTTCAACAGCTTCATCTTGCATCTTTAAAACAACAGTATCTCCTGGATGAATTAGCCCGGCAGCTTTCATGAATAAGCTCCACGCCGCTTTGTTTGTTTTGGGTGTCCAATCTGGATACTGTTCTAGTGCTTTAATTGCTCTTTGTGCTTCCGGGCTTTTATTTGCCAACCAGTTAGTATTCTGGCGGACTGTTTCTGCAAAGAGGTTGTCATAAGCATTTTCGGATCCAAACTGTTTCTCGATAATTTCAGAAAAGGTATCACCTGGCTTTACTGTGTGAGTAGCTGTAACCAGTTTTTGTCTCTGGACTGTAGGCGGGGGTGGGATAAGTGGAATAATTTCTGCTTGAAGTGGTGTTTCAGTAATATCAAGATATGGAGGCAAACCTTGCGCTTCTTCACTACAGAAAAAACTACTCTTGGATGCAAGAACTAATCGTGGTAGGTTTCCGCCACATACACCTTCAACTGAATCAGGCTGTCCGCTACGTAGCAAGCTAGCTCTCGGCACTCCAGGGCTAGGATTAGGGATTGTTGTCGTCTCAGAATACAACCCACCGCCTATAGCAGAAGCAAAATAAAAGATTGCTAAAGCAATGCGAGCTCTAGGTGATAATACTTCTTTTCGACTCATAGCCGTATGTATTTAATACGAGGAATTCTATATTAATTCTATAGGTTTGTCAAAGTCAAATTCCCTATTTTACCCCAGTTTTGGCAAACTCGGTAGTACAACTTTGCCAGGAATATATTGAACTTCCTTTGTTATGTTCACAAAAGAAGACTGCTATGCCTTTTTCTTTGTTATCAAAAGTAATCGGTTCCTGGATACCTATTCCTCTCCTGGCTCCACTTTTTTCTTCCCAAAAGTTTTCACAATAAGTTTCATTCCCTATTTTTTTACATGCCCATTTGCCTTGAGGAGTAATAGAGAAAAATTGAGGGGCAATAGTTTGGGCAACCGCTGCTGAAACATTTTTCTGGTCTGTTTTAGGCATGCTTAAATATATGGTAGAGATGTTATCACCAGCCTTATTTAAAGTTAAGTTTCCACTCATAGAGGCTTGCCGGGTATTAAAAGTAACAATAAAATTTTGCTGATTAGTTTTATCTTGAGTAAGATTTAAATTAGATACCGGTGATGGGATGAAAGAAGGGGTAAAAATGACAGATAACAGTTTAACCAGGACTTCTCTGGCTTTTATCTGATAGGAAGCAGATTGGGTGGGGGACGAATCAGGCATCAGTATTGGTTCTTCAGGATTGAGGGCTTTACCTTTGGTAGGGATTTGGGAAAGGGATTGGCGGGGCATCCAATCAAGCTTATCAGGGAATAAAGAGGATAAAGATAAAATATTAAAATAATTTAAAGTTAAAATTACAGTTAATATTAAAATAATAATCCCCAAAGAGATTAAAGATATTTTTAGGATCTTTTTCAAAGGGGAGGATTTAGCAATCAATACTTCCGGGGCAGAAGAAAGATTAAGGTTATCCAAAGGATCAGGGTTATCCATATAAGTTTATGGTAAGGGATTAAAGAAGGTTTGTCAAAAATTCCACAGAATCCACCTCCGGGGAGTAACTTCGTCACACCTCGGAGGTGTAATATGGGGAGATAAGCAGGATGTTGTCAAACTTGAAACCTTACTTTTTTATGTTTAATTTTGCCTTATAATCTAATGTATAATTTGCCCCCAAAAAGCTTCAAAAAATAAGATACTTGTATTTAGTTCAATATTTGTGTTAGGTTAAAAGGTAATTATTTAAAAATATCTGATAATATCTAATTGTTAAATCAGTAAAAAATGGAAAGTATACTTTATAGACCCAATCAGATTTCTTCTTCAGAAGCAGCCTTATCAATTGAAGGTAGTTCAACGGTAGTTACGTTGCCGAAAGGTATGGAAAAAAGGAGGCGGGATTGGGCTTTGCCAGATCAGTGGGATTTTGATCCAACAAGACACTTTGTTTTTATTGAAAATGTTTTTGCAAACGGTCCTACTGTTGATCGTGATTATAGTCCTTATGAATGGGACGAAAAAGTTGAAGACCACAGATTACTTATGCAAAATAATTGCCCACCGGTTAGCTGGGGTGATGGACATTCCCATATGCTTTCGATTTTACACGAGAGAGGTTTTTCTCCTAGAAAAATTGTCCAAATCGGGACAGGTCAAGAAGCCAGCTTAACAGCTAACTTATCTCGAGCTTTTCCCGAAGCACAAATAATGGTGATTGATTTGAGCTCGAAAAAAATACAAGGAGCGAAAGAGACACTTCGAGTAGAAGGTTATGATATGCAAAGAATTGATTTGATAACAGGGGATGCTGCTGTAATTTTACCGACTTTAAAGGAAGTTGATTTGATTGAGAATCAAAATTTACTAATGCATTTACCAGAAAGAGGAGAGAATGGCAGAAATATTCCTCCGATTTGGGATGAAGAAAGAATGGGTCCGTTCCCAACTTTGGATAGGTTAATAGGAGTGATTACCCAAAGTCTCGGTCATGGTGGTATAACAATGATTGGCGATTTGGCAGTTAGACAGTGGAATACTTATCCTGCTGAGGGATATGGAAATAATCCAGATGTTCAAGCAAAAGCAGCAAGAGCACAACAATATATCGCAAATGCTATAAGGACTAGCTGGGATGCTCGTGGCGCCAATGCTTGGAGAGGCCCGGCAGAAATTGCTTCAAAAGTTGTCCAATTTAGTGAGGGGCAATTACTGTTAGAAACGGGTTTAAGCGGAGAAATGGGTTTTGATAATCTTGATCCGACTCATCCAATGACCTCTGTTACAGCTTATATTCCTCCTACCATGGCTTTAGCCGTTACTAATACAAGAATCAACTACGAGAAAGCAGTATTTAATGTTTCAGGTAGCACTAGAGATGTTATCATAGCAAGAATTGCCAGGCTTCGGGATGCAGAACAGATGCTTTGGGATGGAGGAGCCCTGTATTCTCAATTATTACAAGATCCTAGATTTAGAACCACATTGCCTACGCTTAGCTGGCAATTCTTTAGGAAAATCTAAATTAGTAATCTAGATTTTTCTTCTCTTGTTATTATCTATTTTTTCTACTAAAGTAAAATTATAGATAATATGATGAGTATTGATTGGTTGCAGTTTTTCGTCATTGTTCCAACTATTTTTGCCAATATTTTTCTGGGAACTTTAGTCTTGGTTAAAAATCCCAAATTTTTAGTTAATCGTATCTTTTTTTCGATTGGGCTTGTTTTTGGGATTTGGGCATTTTGTTTATTGTTATATGAATTTCCGGTTATTTTTTCAAATGTATTTTGGATTAAAGCTACTTATTTATCAGCCGCAGCCTTAGAAATTTTAGTCTTGGCATTTTCATTTGTTTTCCCACAGCCATGTTTTAAAAAAGCGCGAATCTGGGCTGTCATCTATAGTGCATTTTTCTTTCTTTTGACTATCTGGTTACTATATTTTACCGAGAGTTGGATAATAGATGTAGTAATCGATCCTAAAAAAGGATTACAAACGATTTTAGGGCAAGGTTATATTATCTGGACCATTGCAATTTGGGTAGAGTTAGGATGGGCAATTATTAATTTTACTCTGAATATTCGACGTTTCTCTGGGATTAATAAAATTCAATTACTCTATTTAATGCTGGGATTTGCTCTTTATGGAGTTACTGTCACAGTTGCCGATGTCATTATCCCTTTTGCTAAACATGATACCAGCTTCTTCACTTTAAGCATTGCTGGAAGCCTGTTTTTTACCATAACTGTTACTTATATCATAATTAAGCAACGTTTTATGGATATTAGAATGGTGATAGCCCGTTCTATAACTTATATGTTTTTGATCCTGATATTGGGTACTTTTTATACTGTTGGTCTTTTTTTAGCAAGCACATACCTTATTAAACAAGAAACAAATAATACTAATTTGTTTATATCAACACTCTTAGCTTTATTCATGGCCTTTACTTTTCAGCCTCTCAAGAGAGCACTAGAAAAGTTTACCGACAAAATATTTTTCAGGGGAATTTATAATTCAAACGAATTGCTTGCTAAGATTGGTGCCATTATGAGTACCAATATAGAACTTATGCCTTTGACAGCCCAAATACTTCAGGCATTAATAGATCAAATGAGAATTTCAAAGGGAGCTTTTGTGATATTAGGAGAAGGTTTAGCTTCAATCTATGATGTTATTGATCTTGGTTTTCCTCATAAATTAATTGTGTCTTACAGCCAGTTATCAACATTTTTTCCTTTTCCTCAAATCATTGTTTTTGATGAACTTGAAGAAGGGTCTCTTAAAAGCCTAATGCGACAGATGGATATTTCAGTAGTTAAAACTCTTAAGGTCGAAAATGGGATGGCGGGACTTTTGTTTTTGGGGGAAAAGGCGTCAGGTGAAATTTATTCGGATCAGGATTTGAAGGTGCTGGAAATTTTAGCGCCCGAGATGGCAGTAGCTATACAAAATTCAAAGAGTTATGACAAGATAAAAAAATTCAATATTATTTTGTCGGAAGAAGTTAAAAAAGCCACGGCTGATTTACAGGAAGCCAATACCAGGCTTAGAACAATTGATAAACTAAAGGATGATTTTGTGTCAGTTGCCTCACATGAACTTAGGACACCAATGACTGCAATCCGTTCTTATGCCTGGATGGCGCTGCACCGGTCTGATGTGCCAATATCTCCGAATATGAAAAAGTATCTGGCCAGAATTTTAATATCAACAGAACGGTTGATTAATCTGGTTAACGATATGCTTAATGTTTCCAGAATAGAATCCGGCTCAATCTCGATAAAGCCGGAACCGGTTGATGTTCTCTCTTTGATCAGGGATATTGTTGATGAGGTCTATTATT
>JAHIVD010000044.1 GCA_018816815.1 Patescibacteria group bacterium | reverse complement strand
GCTCAATATAAAACCTTAAACTTGGTTAAATTAAAAGAGCAGATTGATGAGGTTTTAAAAAGGCTAAAACCAACACCATTAAAAGGGTGATTTTCAAATGAGTCAACGAATGGCGTAAAGGGTGAATTACTCATGAGTCAAGAGCGACAACTTAAGCAAGATAAACAGGTTGAACAGGGATACTCTTCCGAATAACTGGTTGAGGAAGTTTAATCAATGCTACCTTTAATACATCATCCATGTGGCTGGCAAAAACAAATTTTAAATCTTTTTGTACAAAACCAGGAATATCTTCCATATCTTTTTTATTATTAAAAGGAGCAATTATTACTTTTACTCCGGCCCGGTGAGCTGCTAATACTTTTTCTTTAAATCCGCCTATCTCTAAAACCCTGCCCCGCAAAGTGACTTCTCCTGTCATAGCCACATCTTTGCGTACCGGAATTTTTGTAAATGCAGAAACAATGGCAGTTGTTAATGTAATACCTGCTGATGGTCCGTCTTTGGGAATCGCCCCTTCCGGAACATGAACATGAACATCAACTTTCTGAAAAAACCGCTCCGGCAGTCCCAAATCCCTGTAATGCGCCCTAACATAAGACATAGCAGCCTGTCCTGATTCTTTCATTATATCTCCCAATTGCCCTGTCAAAAGCAAGGTGCCTTTTCCAGGCATCAGGGTCACTTCAACAAAAAGCACTTCGCCCCCGGCTGTAGTCACAGACAAACCAGTCACCATTCCAATTTCATCTTTTTTTTCAGCTAAAATGGGCAAGAATTTGATTGGACCTAAAAATTTGTGAACATCATTCGAAGAAATGATAAATTTCTTAGCTTGACCGTTTCCTTCAGTAATCTTTCTTACTACTTTCCTTATAACAGCAGACATCTCCCTCTCCAGATTTCTTACTCCTGCCTCTCTGGTATATTCTCTGATAATTGAATAGGTTGCTTCGCTTTTAAACTCAATTTGACTGTTCTTTAAACCATGATTCCGGACTTGCTTAGGGGTTAAAAACTTTTTGGCAATATGGAATTTCTCGTCCTCAGTATAGCCAGGAAATCTGATAACCTCAAGCCTATCCTGAAGAGCAGGTGGAATTGTATCCAAAATATTTGCAGTTGTAATGAACATAGCATTGGAAAGATCGTATGCGACTTCCAAATAATGATCGGAGAAACCCTCGTTTTGCTCTGGATCAAGCGCCTCAAGAAGTGCTGCTGACGGATCGCCTCTATAATCTGCTCCAATCTTATCAATCTCATCCAGCATAAAAACCGGGTTGGTGGCACCGGCCTGTTTTATCCCTTGAATAATCCTGCCAGGCATAGAACCAACATAAGTTCGACGGTGTCCTCTTATTTCCGCCTCATCACGTATCCCACCTAGAGACACTTTAATAAATTTCCGGTTCAATGCTTTAGCAATAGATTTTCCAATGGAAGTTTTACCTGTACCTGGTGGGCCAACAAAACAAAGAATCGGTCCCTTCATTTTACCTGCAAGCTTATAAACAGCCAAATATTCAAGAATCCGCTCTTTTACTTTATTTAAACCATAATGATCTTCTTCCAAAATCCCTTCTGCTTTTTTCAAATGAACTTTACTTTTTTTATTAAGCTTCCAAGGCAAATCTGTTAACCATTCCAGATAATTTCTGATATAACCTGCCTCTGGATTAAAAGAAGATATTCTTGCCAATCTTTTCATTTCTTTTTTTGCTCTTTCTAAAGCTTCTTTCGGCATACCGCTCTTTTTAATTTTAAGTTCAAATTCTTTAATTTCCTGATGTTCTGTATCTTTCCCGCCTAATTCTTCTTCAATGCTTTTCATCTGTTCCCTAAGTATTGCTTCCTTAGTCATCTTGGAAACACGTTCTTGAGTTTGTGATGAAATTTTCTTGGATATCTCCAGAATTCTTATTTCTTTTGCCAAAAGCTCAGACAGCCGCTGCAACCGCTCTCCTGCAGAAATCATTTCTAAAATTTGCTGTTTATCAATGGTTTTAAAATCTATAGATTGAGTTATTGAATTTACCAGCTGATTCGGATCATCGCTATAGGTTAAAAGAGACCAGTTAGCAAAATTGCTTTGGTCAAAAAATGGATTACCTCCCAGCTCCAGGAATCGTTTCATTTGTTCTCTAACAGTTCTAACCAGCGCTTCTGTTTGCTCGCTTTTTTCGTAAAGTTCAGGGATTTCTTCTATTTCCGCTTCAAGATAAGGCTCTGCCTTGGTAAAATTCTTTAAATATACCCTAGAAAACCCTTCTGCCTGCAGAGTATATTCTCCTCCAGGATTTTTAACTACCCGTCTTATCAAACAAACAGTACCAACTTTATACAGCTCTTTTTCTGTTGGTTTTTCAATCCGGGAATTTTTTTGAGTAACAAAAACTATCAATTTATCACTGTTCCATGCTGCATCCAGTGCAGCTTTAGATTTTGGTCTACCGGATATAATTGGAACTGAGTTGCCAGGAAAAATAACCGTGTCCCTAAGCGGTCCCACCGGCAAAGCTGGTTTCAGTTTTAAAGGTTTTGTTGAAGTAGGCTTAATCGATTCAATAAAATCAACCATATTTTATTTAAACTAAACTGTTAGCAGTTTAATGCCTTGAGTGCTAAAAGTCAATACCCTTTTTTGCAAGGATTTTCTGTTGATACGGATGTTTAATCTCCTTCATTTCAGTCACCAAATCAGCAACTCCAACTAATTCCTGGGATGCACGGTGACCAGTTAATACTAAATCCACTTTTTGAGGTTTATTTTTAATAAGCTGCAGGACTTTTGTAAGGGAAATAAGTTCTGCCGAAACAGCACCCACAAGCTCATCAGCAATAACAACATCCCATTTATCAGACAAAAGTTCCCTGCGGAGGGTATCAAAAGTTTTCTTTGCTGCTTTTCTGTGTTCAATAAAGGAGAGTTTATCTCCTAAAATTTTTACAAACCCTTTACCGCCTTGGATGAATTTAACATTTGGCAGATTCTTTACTCCTTCAATCTCTCCTGTAAAACAGGCTTTACCAAACTGCACTATTAGGCATTTCTTTTTATAACCCACAGCACGAAGCACCAAACCAAGCGCAGCTGTAGTCTTTCCTTTCCCTTCACCGGTATAAACAATCACCAATCCTTTTTCCTCACTCATGAATAAATTTTAGCATATCAAATCTTTACGAACGCATCAAAACAGTCTTTAATAAAGAAACTATTTAAAGAAACTATTGTGAGGGTCAACACAAACTATATCCACAACTGTGACACTTTTTACAGCCTTCTTCCATCACAAAGGTAACGCTGCCGCATTCCGGACAAAGATCTGCATGAGAGCGCACAGAAACTGACACCGCGTCATCTGTGCCTGTATTTGGTCTCTGATCAGGATCTAGCTTTAGATTTAGTGGTATAGTTTCTACTTCCTGTGTTCCGGATTCTGCCAAATCTTCTGCCAAAACTTTAGCAATTGCATCTGCTAAACTCTGCACTCTATTTTTTCCAAAACCTACAGATGATGTTCCGCCAATTCCCCGCAATTGTCCGATAACTTTCAAAGCTACTGCTTTTGGATCTGTTTCTTTTGTTCCTCTTGCCAAACGAAGAGATAAGGAAACCAATCTTCCCATAGCTTCCGCATCTGCCATAGTGTGCATACCAGCTCTTCCAACAGTTACAAAAACTTCAAATGGTTGATCACTTACATCCCTATTAACAGTAATAAAAGCCTCACCCACAGGTGTTGAAACCTTGTAAGTCCTACCCTTGAGTATCATCGGTCTCTCAGCAACAGGAGCTGGTTCAGACTCAAGCGAAGCTTTAGAGCTATCACTTAAAGCTTTATTCAAGCTGGAGGAAACATTTAAAACCTGTTTGCTTTTGGAACCATCTCTATAAATTGTTATCCCATTGCAACCTGTTTCATAAGCCATCATGTACGCATTCCTTACATCTCCGCGGGTTGCGCTACTGGGAAGATTTATTGTTTTGGAAACCCCATTATCCGTATATGCTTGAAAAGCTGCCTGCATTTTAACATGCCAGCTTGGCTCAATTTCCTGAGCCGTTACAAAAACTTTTCGCCATTCCTCAGGCACATCAGAAATATTTCCAACTGACCCGTTCTCAAGCACCTTAGCTGCCAGTTCTTCGCTCCAAAAACCTTCCCTTTTAGCAATATCGGCAAAAGTTTGATTAGCAATAGTTAACATTCTGTATTCATCATCGCCTTTGATTTTAGCCTTATGGATAAAACTAAGCGCAAATACCGGCTCAATTCCAGAGGAACAGTCTCCTATAATAGAAATCGAGCCTGTTGGAGCAATGGTTGTAATTGTTGAATTCCTGATTTTTCTTCCGCCAATATAAGAATTGGATTTAGGTCTATTTCTAAAAGCCGGAGATTTTTTATCAGCATAAATTGAGTGCGCCCAATTTGAAAAAGGTCCTCTTGTTACTGCCAGATCTTCCGAGACTTCATGTCCTTTTTCATTAATAAACTTCATTAGTTTACCGGCTAGATTTATTGCTTCATCAGAATTATATGGAATCTTTAGTTTAAACAACATATCAGCAAAACCCATTACCCCAAGACCTATTCTTCTATTTTGATGCACCTCATCATAAATTTGTTTTAAGGTATAAGGATTTGTCTGAACCACATTATCTAAAAAATGTACTGCCAGTTTAGCAGTTTGTTCTAATCTTTCCCAATCCACATCTATTGTGCCATCCTCTAACTGATGGACAAATTTACCTAAATTTATAGACCCTAGATTACATGCATCCCAAGGTGCCAGGGGTTGCTCGCCGCACCCACGGGATACTATACCCTCCGTAATCCAAGTATCTGAAGTGGGTTCGTATAAATCATAAACCTGCTCCACGCCTCTTGGCTCAATAGAAATAATTCTAGTAAGCCAGGTATTACCTGTTAGAGCGAATTGCAGTTGAGCATCGCGGAGTCTTTTCTTTTTATCCGGATGAGAGAGATCAATCTGCTGAGCAAAAGTCTTCATACTTACTCCGGAAATTATCACTTCATATTGTTGATGTTTAGCAGTAATAATTCTTTCTCCTATCCGGCCATCCGCTACTTTTTTAATAGTTACAACCCGTCCGTGAATACCAAAATAAAGCAAGATTCTCCTGATATCTAAAGCTAATTGTTTACTGGTAGTTTTAAGCCTTAAAAATGGATGAGTGCTTGTTAAGTTGACATTGCCATCAGTACTAAACAGACCATCTAGAAGTCCGGTTAAAAATTCCCTATTAGTTTGTTGATATTCCAGGGGAATTCGTTTTTCGAAAGAATATGCCGGTTTAAGATATGATTGTTTAACCAAGAAAGCTGCACCGCCACTATTTTGAACAGTTAAGTTAGCTGACAGGCCCTTGCCTACGTCAAGACTAACAAATTTTGATCCGGCTTTCTTTAAGATATTCCTGATTATTCCTGTCCACTCCTTCTCCTCAGTATTAACTGCTACTTTAACTACATTTCTTTTTATAGAATTTTCTGTTATGCATCCATCTCCCAGTAAAACTCCCACAAAAAAGCCGTATTCTTTTTCACTCCATCCATCAGGCAAATCCAGTACAGGTTTATCAGGCATAAGAGCTGGTGCAACTCTCACCATATCTCCCTCTTTTAACTGATCAAGCCGGAGTGGGGTAAATTTTTTATTGGTTGAATTTTTTGCTCTATCTTCACGAACAATAGCATGAAACTGATGCGCTGCAGTTACTCTTGCTTCTGCGCCATCAGAAAATTTTACCTGATAGACCGACCTACTCTTGTGGACTTCGATCTTTCCCACTAAACCGCTTCCCAGTACTGTACTTATCCGTTCTCCGACTTTAATTTCATCAGCCCGTCTCCAGCCCTCTTCTGTTGCTACCAATGTATCTCCGGTTACGCACGGATTTGTAGATTCAATTGTCTCCAAACTCGGTACTGGATTGGAAGGGGAGTCATTAATCCTGTCAATAAATATCAGTCCTGGATCTCCTGTTTTCCAAGCCCGTTCAACAATCTCATCAAAAACCTCTTTTGAGTTTAATTTACCAACTGCCTTTTCGCTGCCATGAGCCACCAAATCATAATCTTCACCTTTGGCTAAAGCTTCCATAAACTTCTTTGTCAGTGCTACGGAAATATTAAAATTGGCAATCTGCTTATCTAAAAGCAAAGTCTTTACACAGTCCCTGGCAGAATCATCCGGCAAAAGCCGGGCAATGCCTTCATATACTGGTTTATTCAAATCATCCAGTTCTGCTTTGCACCTGATAAACTCCAGAATATCCGGATGATCGATCCGCAAAATCCCCATATTTGCCCCTCTTCTGGTACCGCCTTGCTTGATAGATTCAGTAGCGGCATTAAATACCCGCAAAAACGAAACCGGTCCTGAAGCTACACCACCTGTAGTATTTACAATCGAACCTGCAGGGCGAAGCCTGGAAAAAGCAAAACCTGTGCCTCCGCCTGTTTGGTGAATCAAAGCTGCATATTTTATGGTATCAAAAATTTCCGGCAATGAATCACCAACCGGCAAAACAAAACATGCAGAATACTGCAGCCCATTTTGCTTTCCAGCATTCATTATGGTCGGAGAATTAGGCAAAAATTCCTGACGCACCATTGCAGTATAAAAACTTTTTGCCAACTCTGTCACATTTTTTGTTGTTGCGCCAAAATCAATATCACCAGAGGCAATATCAAAAGCAATATGCCAAAATCTCTCTGCAACAGTTTCAACTGCTTTCAAATTACCGCCTTTTAGAAGATATCTTTCATTTAAAATTTTATTTGCACTCTCGGAAAATGTTGGTTCAGGTAAATCACCTGGACGTTGGGGTATAGTTTTATAGCGCGGAGTAAACCTTGTTTCAAAACTTCGGCCATTTTTGTTCAACTTATGATTCTTATACTCTCCGTTAATCCTTTTCTTCTTTAATGTTCTAGGCATAACAGCCACTTGAAGAATTGGTTTGTTTTTTCTGATATTTTTGCGGATTACTTTTTTATTTTTTTTCATTAATTATCTCCTATATCCTAAAATTATTTCCCCAACTTAAGGATTTCCATTTCTCTTTTAAAATCTTTTGGGTCAGTAAAAGTCCTATAAACACTTGCAAACCGTAAATAGGCAACAGAATCTAGTTTTTTCAGCTCTGATAATATCCATTTTCCTAAGGCTTGCGAGGGAATCTCCTGCAGATGCTTAACTCTGATCCGGCGTTCTATTCTATCAAGAATACTTTCAACTCTGTCAATACCTGGTCTTTTTTCTAAAGCTCTATTTAATCCTCTCTGCAATTTTTCCCGGTCGTATGATTCCTTTTTTCCATCCTTTTTAATAACCAAAATTTCAATCTCAGCCAAAACTTCATAAGTTGTATAGCGTTTCGAGCATTTTAAACACTCCCGACGGCGTCTTATCTCTCCACGGCTTTCTACAGATCTTTTATCTTTAACTTTACTTAAACTACTTGTACAAAATGGGCATTTCACAAAACCTATTGTAGCATAACATGTTGATATCTTAAAGTGTCAATATACAAGATGTTGTGGTAATAGTTGTCAATTTTTAACTCTCAACCATTAGATATCTTGAATAAAAACTCTTTGCATTATATCCCCAGCAGTTAATTTTTCTACTATCTCCTGACCGGAAATAATTTGTCCAAAAATAGTATAGTTTGGCGGAAGCGGATAATCTTTCTTTAATATAAAAAACTGACTTCCGTTAGTATCTGGTCCTGAGTTTGCCATAGCAACTATACCTTTCACATAAGCTCTTATTGCTGGCTCATCAGGAAATTGATACCCTGGCCCGCCGGATCCTGTACCGGTTGGATCACCACCCTGCACTACCCAATCTTCTACACGGTGAAGAATTAACCCGTCATAGAAACCATTTGCCGCAAGAAGCATAAAATTGGAAGCAGCCATAGAAGCTTCCGGATAAATTTGAAGTTGAATTATTCCTTTTGCGGTCTGAATGACTGCTTTTTTGTTTTGCAAAATTTCGGGTCTTAATATGCCGGGAAATTGAGACAACCTTTTATTTTTAGCTAAAGGTAATTCGTTTGGCTGAGGTTGTTGGGGTAAATTTTGTTGTGGTTGTTGTTGTGTTTGTGTCTCGTTTACTACAGAAGGAGCAGGAGTTGAATTAAGTGTAAAATTTATTTCTTGCGGGGAAGGTGACGGGGTAGCTGATAAATTACTGATATCTTGACTAAATCTTGTAACAGTAAAGTAAATTCCTGCTCCAATTACAAAAATAATTAAAAGCATTCCCAAAACTTTTTGATTAGTAAACATCTGCCCAATTGTATATACCACCCCGAAGCTATCTTTGCAACACCTCGGAAG
>JAHIVD010000005.1 GCA_018816815.1 Patescibacteria group bacterium | reverse complement strand
TTGACTCATGAGTAATTCACCCTTTACGCCATTCGTTGACTCATTTGAAAATCACCCTTTTAATGGTGTTGGTTTTAGCCTTTTTAAAACCTCATCAATCTGCTCTTTTAATTTAACCAAGTTTAAGGTTTTATATTGAGCTTTTAACTTATTCTTGAGCTTCTTTGAAACATCTCTCGCCCTTAAAATTCTCTTGTAGGGAGTAGCTGCCCTGTCATGAACTTTTCTTATTTTACTCCCAATCCTGATCTTTTTCTTTAGCTTCATGACAGGCAGGAAAAAGTTGGTGTATAATCTTAAAAGTTCATATAGCTCATTGAGTGTATCAACCTGGGGTTGGGTATCAAACCTGCCATACCCAACCCAGTTTCTGACAATTGAGTCATTCTTTTGCTCTATATATGGATTGTCATTTTTCTTTCCAGGCCTGCCTCTGGTAAATGTAATCTGTTCCTGAATACAGTACCTATATAGCTGGTCATTGATGAACTCTGCTCCAGAATCTGAATCAAGTCCAAGCAAAGGAAAAGGTAATCTTGCTCTTATCCTCTGGATCCCGGCAAACACATGGACTTGAGCTTTATTAAATACAGCTGCCTGTTCAGTCCAGGCAGATTTAACATCAACAAAGTCCAGTGTCCAGGCAAAATCACCTTTAACTAATGATCCATCATGGCCAACCAGATCAATCTCAAAAAATCCAACTTTATTTTCATTCCACTCACTAAATGTTCTTATTGGTATCTGGCTTTTAAGTAATGTTCCGGGCTTGGTATAGCTTCTTCCTCTGATGTTTACCCTCTTTTTGTATCTGGTCAGTAGTCTGTCCACAGTGGCTGGACTCATTTTGACAAATCTTTTCCTATCCTCTTTAGACATTGATACCCTACCTGCCAAGATTAGTTGATCTAAAGCCAAAGAAAGGGAGGGTTTTAACCTTTTTGAGGCAATCCAGCCCAAAAGTTCCCAGACTTTCTCTAGAATATCTGCATCTTCCCTGGTGTATATCAAAGATCTAGGGTGCTTAATTGCACCCATTATGTGTCTATATTTGCCCCGAACTAATTTCCCTGCATGTTTTCTGTCATAACCTGTGGTTTTGGTTAATTCATCCAGAATAATTATCCGTTGTTTTCTACGAGCTGTTTTATATCTGTTTTGAAGTTGGGAAAGATATTTCCTATCAACTTTAGAAATCATAAATCACCTCCTAACCGGACAGGGAATCTCAAAACCTTGGGGGTGAATTACCCGTGAGGCAACGATTAGATTAGGGGGTGATTCTTAGTGAGTCAATTCGGGTACTTGACAAGGAATATAGAAATAGTATTTACTTATATTATATGACAGGTCTAAATTCACCAGATGTAGCGCCAGTATCTCCAGAAGTTGCAGGTCAAGGCGCAACTGCAGAAACTGTGGGAACAGAAGAATCTCCATACAGACCGGCAGTGGATGCTTTTTTAGCAACAGTGCAAAACGAGCTTAAAGTTGCTGATACTAGCCAGTTAGGAGAAGAAGCTCGTAAGGTTGTAAAATTGGTAGTAGAAAGAATGGAACAACCTGGAAGAGACGGTGATTATGAAGCTGGTTTACGTCAGAAAGTTACAGATACAGCACATGGTATGGCTGTAAATGCAGCATACAATGCTGGCCAATTGGGTGACCTTGTTAGTAGACGACAACATACTACTAATGATTCTACTTAAGCTTCTTCTTGACTAATTCTTCAGTAATGATGTAAATTCTTAATACTGCCTCAATAATTTTTCATGAATTTCAATTATTTCAATTTACGAACAAACTAAATAAATCAAATCATGTTTATATTAGATAATGCAAACTTAATAATCTGGATCTCTGTTGCTGCAGCCCTTATTTATGGCGGATGGCTTATTGTTGAGGTTTTTAAAAAAGATCCAGGTGATGAAAAAATGCAGGAGATTGCTTCAGCAATCCAGATTGGAGCAGCAGCATATTTGCAAAGACAATACAGGGTTGTTGCTTTGGTTGCGGCTGTGCTGGCAGTTTTAATATATTTTGTTATAGGGCAGAATACCGCAATTGGTTTTGCAGTAGGTGCTTTTCTTTCAGCTTTGGCTGGTTTTATCGGGATGAGCGTAGCAGTGAGAGCCAATGTCCGTGTGGCAGAGGAAGCTAAAAAAGGTTTATCCAAAGCTTTTATTTTAGCTTATAAAGGCGGGGCAGTGACAGGATTTCTAGTGGTAGGTTTAGCGCTCGCTGCAGTCTACGGCTTTTTTCAATACACTAGCGGTGATCTAACATCTTTAATAGGATTGGGGTTTGGTGGTTCTTTAATTAGTGTTTTTGCCAGGCTTGGTGGAGGCATATTCACTAAAGGCGCGGATGTTGGAGCGGATTTAGTAGGAAAGATTGAAGCAGGGATCCCTGAAGACGATCCAAGAAATCCGGCAGTAATTGCTGACAATGTAGGAGATAATGTTGGAGATTGTGCAGGGATGGCAGCAGATATTTTTGAAACTTATATTGTGACTGCCATTGCCGCTATGATTTTAGGTCAACTCTTGTTTCCCGGGTACAATGCAGCAGTGATGTTTCCTCTCTTAATCCTTGCTATGGGAATTTTAGCTTCGATTGCAGGATCGTTCTTTGTTAAATTGACAGGTAAAAATATCATGAAAGCTCTTTATAAAGGCATGATAGTTACTGCTGTTGTCTGCGCAGTTTTATTCTATCCTGTAACGTCCGGTGTGATGGGTGATAATGGCATCACAAGCGTCCTTAATTTATATCTGGCGTCTTTAGTCGGCATATTAGTAACTGCTGGAATGGTATTGATTACTGAATATTATACAGGCATGGAGTACTCCCCTGTTCAAAATTTGGGATTAGCTTCTAAAACAGGTCATGCTACCAATATTATTGCGGGACTTGCTTTGTCTATGCGTTCAACTTTTGCTCCGATAATTCTAATCTCTGCAGCAGTAATATTAAGTTTTATGTTTGCCGGCCTTTATGGGATTGCTCTGGCCAGTGCGGCAATGCTTTCTTTGGCAGGAATTGTAGTTGCGATAGATGCGTTTGGTCCGATTACAGATAATGCAGGTGGAATTGCAGAGATGGCAAATCTTCCTTCAAAAGTCCGCAATGTGACAGATCCGCTGGATGCTGTTGGAAATACGACCAAGGCTGTGACAAAAGGATATGCGATTGCTTCGGCAGCACTGGCAGCAATGGTTTTATTCACAGCATATGCTCAGGAATTTTCTTCTCAAGGTTCGGAACTGGTTTTTTCATTATCAGACCCCAATGTTTTGGTAGGACTTTTTATTGGCGGTTCACTGCCTTATCTTTTTGCTTCATTCGCAATGGAAGCTGTAGGGCGGGCCGGAGGGGCAGTAGTTGAAGAAGTAAGGCATCAGTTTAAGACAATAAAAGGGATTATGGAGGGTACGGCAAAGCCTGATTATGCAAAGTGTGTTGATATTGTGACTCAGTCAGCACAAAAAGAAATGTTAATACCTGCTTTAATTCCAGTTTTATTCCCTATTATTCTTGGGTTTGCGCTGGGACCGGTTGCGCTTGGAGGGATGCTGGTTGGATCAATAGTTACCGGAATTTTTGTGGCAGTTTCCATGACAACAGGAGGCGCTGCTTGGGATAATGCCAAAAAGTATATTGAGAGCGGTAAATTTGGCGGAAAAGGCTCTGAAGCCCACAAAGCAGCAGTTACAGGAGATACAATCGGTGATCCTTATAAAGATACTGCAGGTCCGGCAATTAACCCTATGATTAAAGTTGTAAACATTGTTGCTTTGCTTATGGTCCCGTTTTTAATATAGACGAGTCCTCGAGATAATTTTCTGAAAACTTATTGGTTTGGGGTTGGATTTGGAGGGGGAGGTTGGCTGCCGAAAAGCGCATTTTTTACCTCATTAACTACCTGGTCAGGCGTATAGGAAGCTTTTATTAAATAAGCCTGGGCTCCTAACTCAAAACCTTCTTTTATAACTGCTTCCTGACCTAAATTTGTTAAAAGGATGGTGATCATTGGAGAGTTTGGATTTTGGGTTTTAAATTCCCGGAGAAGCTGTAAGCCGTTCATTCCCGGAAGCATAATATCCAAAAGAAGTAAATCAAAAGTTTCATTTTTGAGTACTTCTAAGCCGGCCTGGCCATCCACTGCGCTTTTAACAGTAAATCCTGCTTTGATTAGTTGTCTTGTATATAATTCCCTGATGAAATCTTCATCTTCAACAAGCAGAATTTTCTTTGGCGCTTGATCCATGTAATATATTTTATATTAATTGTTTAATAATTCAAAGCCCCAGATTGAATAGCTCCTGAAACAAATTTGTTGTTTTTCAAAACACTGGTACTGACAGTTATAATTGGCAAGGTAAAGGAAAATTTACTGCCTTTTCCTGGTTCTGATTCAACCCAGATTTTACCGTGAAGTTTTTCTACAATTGATTTAGATATATACAGGCCTAAGCCTGTGCCTTTGTTTGCTTGTTGTGATGCGTTGGGAACCCTGAAGAATTTACTAAAAAGACGCGGAATTGCTTCATTTGGAATTCCGATACCAGTGTCCGAAACAGTAGTTGTAATATTGTTAGGGGAAACTTTTACAGAAACTGCTATTTTCCCATTTGGATTAGTGTAGTTTATTGCATTAGAGATAAGGTTGGTTATTACCTCGTTTATTCTGATAGGGTCAGCAATAACCTTGGGTAATGTTTCAGTTGGTGAAACCACACTCAAGACAATATTTTTTTGAGTAGCCTGACTTCTTAAATCCTCAACAGCTTTAGTTAATATAGGTAGATAATCAGTTGGTTGCGGAGAAACAGATAACTGTTCTTTTTCAATTTTATTGACATTCAGTAGATTCTGAATCAGGACTTGAAGTTGTTTGGCAGCTATAAATGTTTTATTTAACAGTTCTAGACTTTCTGCAGGGATTTTGTCTTTGTTTTCATCAAGAAATACGGATAGATAACCAACAATACTGGTTAATGGTGTTTTTAGCTCATGCGATGCCATTGATACAAAATCCAATTTCATTTGTTCCAATTCCTCTTCTTTGGACAGATCATGGATTATTAAAATACAGTTTAGATTAGTTTGTACCGTGCCGTTGATCTGTGTAGTCATCAGATTGACTTTTGCTTGTTTGCCGTCTTTTCCTACAAGTTTTGCTGTTTGATTAAAACTTTCCTGACAGTAGTTTTTAGGCAGGATTTCTTCTTGTCCGGAGAATAGACGGATAATTTGATCAATTGATTTACCTAAAACATCTGATTTCCTAAGACCTATTAATTCTTCTGAAGCTTTATTTAAAAACATGATATTTTTGTTAAAATCCAGTGCAATAATTCCGTCAATCACTGATGATAAGATTTCATCAAATTTATTTTTTTCCGAAATTGCAATTGCCTTATCATTTTCAATCTTTTGGATTCTGGCAGAAAGTTTTTCTGCCATGGTATTGAATGAATTTCCAACATCTTCGAATTCATCACCAGACCTCAAATCAATCCGATGATTCAGATTGCCGTCGGCAAACGTCCTTGTACTTTTAACGAGTATACCCAAAGGAGTTAAGATCCAAAAAAGTAATACAATAGCTAAAACAGCACTTATTGCCGCTGCTAAAATATAGAGTAAGCCGGTAAGCTGGAAAAATAAACCTAGCATGCAGGGAAAGAAAACTGCAAAAATTATCACAAGGGCAACTTTAAAATGCAGTATTTTCCTGGATGTTTGTTTCTCAGGAGAAACTTGGGCAGCTTGATCCATGAGTTAAGCGTATCAGAAGAGAGACCCTTGTTCAACATACCGCATATCGCGTTCATTTCTAATCAAAAACAGATTATTAGAAAACTTGATGTGTTTTCTGTTGAAACCCAAAAGCTAAAGGAGAATTATAAGCAAAAATAATCAGACGTAGAAGAATTTATGTAGTCTATTTTGAGCAAAGTATTTGCTGGAGAGCAATAAACTTTGTATACATTACTTGACTAAATGTATACAAACCTATATACTTTGTTTACATCTCAAAAAAGATGTAAATAAACTGTGAAATTAAATATTGGTACAATCAAAGATCAAAAGGAAGGATTTAAGGCTTTTATCCCAAATCCATTCCCTCCAAAAGAAGGTTTTAATTTTAATGCTCAAATACTGAAAAAAAATAACGAAGCAACCCGATTGCTCGGAAAATTAGACGGTATCACCAAACTATTACCAGATTCCGACTTTTTTTTGCTCATGTACCTCAGAAAGGACGCTGCTTCTTCAAGTCAAATTGAAGGAACAATGGCAACTATGGTAGACGCAATTGAAGCTGAGGTAAAAGCAAGTACTAATATTCCAGAAGATGTTGATGACATTCTGCATTATATAAAGGCTCTAAACTATGGTATCGAGAGAGTTACCTCGGATAATTTTCCTTTTATTCTCCGTTTTATTCGAGAACTTCATAAACAACTTATAAAGGGGGCAAGGGTAACTCATTTTAGTAATCCTGGGGAATTTCGTAAAAGTCAAAACTGGATTCAGGGAACAAGACCTGATAATGCCCGTTTTGTGCCGCCTCCTGTTAAAGAAATGCAGCGGGCATTAGATGATCTAGAAATTTTTGTTAACACTGAAGATACAACACCAACTGTTATCAAGGCTGGTTTGATTCATTCACAATTTGAAACAATCCATCCATTCTTAGACGGAAACGGCCGGACAGGCAGAATGATTATTACTTTCTATTTATGGAAAGAAGGGTATTTAGAAAAACCAGTACTCTTTTTATCCTCTTATTTTAAAAAACATCAAAAACTCTACCATGAAAAACTTGCTGGTTATCATGATGGTGAAGTCGATGAATGGATAGAGTTCTTTCTGGACGGAGTTATAGAAATCGCTACTGAAGCTATCAGTATTGTAGATAAAATTACTAAACTAAGAGAGAAGGATATGATTAAAATTCAAAAGCTCAGTAAAAGGGCTTCAGAAAGCGCAGCGATGATTTTGCCTAAGCTGTACGGCCAACCAATTGTAAATGTGTCTACTATTCACGAATGGACTGGGTTTACAAGGGCGGGCGCTCAACAGGTGATTGATCGGTTTATTAGGATGGGTATACTTTCTCCCAAGGATAAAGATATAAAATATGGGCAATCATATATTTATAACGAATATATCAAAATCTTTTCAGACTAATATGAATGAAGAAGAAACTTGAGTTGAATATGTTGATCCAAAGTTAAAGAGGTCGGTTGGGGCGCAGTGGAGGGATCTAAAATCTTTTGGGAATATTTTTTACTGACAGGCAATTCTAACCGGTGATCAGTGTTTAAAACCCTTGAAAGCTGATTATATTTTAATATATAAAAATCAAAAACCTGCTGTGGCTGAAGCAAAATCGCTAAGTGCAAATATAACTGAAGGTTTGAAATAATTCCACCCCAGGATTTTAGGCGGTTATACAAAAGTTTACATCCTTCAAGTGATATAGTTTCACACGTAGTCTTCTTAATTTCTCTCTTGACTTCGGGTTAAATTTGGAATAATGTAAAATTACAGAAAAATTTTAGTTCTTCAGTTTCAGAATCTCTTTTGGTACCCAAATGTTTCAGAATTGGAACCAGCTTCTAGGATCATTAAGAACCTGGAAAGTGTTACTTGAATCTAGCTTCACTCAAGATCCAGCTTTTAACTACCATTAGGGATTAGAACTGATATAATTTTAATATATAACTATGAACGATGATGACATAAAACAGTCGGAAGAAGCTTATAAATGGATAAAAGCACACGAGAAAACTATTATTGACATATTCATTAGCTCTACTCAACTCATTTCGGATTCGCAACCTGTTGCTCTGTTTATGGCTGGACCTCCTGGTGTAGGAAAAACAGAAGTCTCAAAACAACTTATTAACCGTTTTTCTCAAAAACCTGTAAGAATAGACGCTGACGAAATAAGGATAAAATGCCCTGGGTATATAGGTATTAATGCACATATCTATCAAAAAGCTGCAACTAAAGGTGTACATATTTTATATGATTACGCGTTGAAAAAAAATATTAATGTGATCCTTGATGGAACATTCGCCTATGCAAATGCCTTAGAAAATATTAAAAGATCTTTAGATCATAGGAGAAAAGTAGAGATATTCTATGTATATCAAGATCCATTGCAAGCATGGGATTATACAAAAAAACGTGAAGAAATTGAAAAAAGGAGAGTTGATAAAGATATTTTTATAAATTCTTACTTTAAATCAAGAGAAAATGTGAATCTAGCCAAGGAAAAATATGGTGCAGATGTAGAATTAAATCTTGTAGTTAAGGATTTCGAAAAGAATCTTGAAAAATTAGAGTTAAATATTCAGAAAATTGAAAGCTATCTAAAAAAAGTGTACAATAGTGAAGAATTAGAGGAAATACTATTATGATAGCAAAAATTAAATCACTCTTAGGTCTTAAACGAACTAAACAACACAAAACAGATTTCTCGAATTTCTTTTGTACTGCATCGTCTGGCCAAAAGAAAAAACTTTTACTGGAAGTCGTAAGGGATGCAAATAAAGACCAGAGAGAATTGGTAAAATCTTATAACCGAACAAATCCAGCTTAGTGCCGCCAATTGGACTCTATTAGAACCTGTTTAATAAGTAATTGTGCCTAAGTTTAGCTTTTAACTACCATTAATAAATAGAACTCAGTATAATCCACTTAATGGCGAGGTTAAAAGTTCCACATATTAAACAATCTAAAAAAACCACATGCGGAGCGGCTGTCCTGTGTATGATTTACTTGTACTATGGTTTAAAGAACCAGACTGAAGATAAAATTTGGGCCAGATTAAAAGAACCAAGGAAGTCAAATCCAGCCGAAGAGTTTATTCAAACTATTAACATCGCTAAAGATGCCAAGAAGAATAATTTACACTATATGATTGGTCAAGCAGTATGGAATAACCCTAAAAAAACATTTGCACTTCTACGCGAATATTTAAGAATCGGTGTACCGGTTGTGGTATGTCAGAAATTTAGAAACGATCAACTCATTGGACATTTTCGAATAGTTGTAGGTATGGAGAATGGTAAGATTTTTTTAAATGATCCAGAACTGGAAGAACCAGAATCAGTGATGACAAAGAAGGAGTTTATTTTAATGTGGAAAAAGTGCAGTGATGAAGTTATAGGGGGAGAATTCTTAGTTATATTGACTGACGAACAGGGAGATAGGTTAAAAAGCTTACCTTTATATTTCTTTAAAGCAGATATTAAAGATTATCAAGTAAGTAATCTAAACTTTGAATCTTAACTCTTATTGTCCTAACAACCTAAACTACCCACTTGGTACCGCCAACGTGAGTCGAACCCGTGATTTGTTTCAGTAGCGCATAGGGGAGTTGAACCCCTGCCTCTGCCTTGAGAAGGCAGCGTCTTAACCGTTTGACTAATGCGCCATATCTTTATAAGTTCTTATTCTGCGGCAATTAGCACATACTATATCGCATTTAGACGTCTCCTGCTTTATTCGTCCCCCATCTCTTATGCGTCATTACAGGGCAAAATCGAACTTGCCAGTCGAATTTGACTTGGCGGCGTGCTCAAATTATACTCACATTTGACCTGATTGACAAGAAATGTTTATCAATATATAATCCATCAGTAATGTTATTTTCAAAAGCAATTGATTTAGAAAAATGTGTTTTTTATTCCGGTTTTTCATCCCGGCTGGCCAAAAAGGCCAGCAAACTGGGAGGTCTTTTTTAGGTTAAAAAACCTAAAAATCCCAAAGTAAAGGAGACCTCCCCCAAAAGGGAGTTTTTTTATGGCTATAATGAATCAATTATCAACAAATAATTTAAAAAATACCTATATTTCTTTAAAAGGTATAGCTGATGTTAAGCAAGAGTTAGATTTTTTGAAAGATACTAAAAGATCCCAAATTGCTGAAACAATACATCAAGCCAGGGGATATGGGGATTTAACGGAAAATTCAGAATATGATGCTGCTATGGACGAACAAGCTATGGTTGAAAACCGTATTGCCGAGCTTGAAAATATTCTTAAAATTGCAAAAGTTATACCTGAACCTTCGACACAGGATTTTGTAACAATAGGATCAGTTGTTAGGGTTGAAATGATTGACGGTGTGGATGAGTTTACTATTACAGGCAGAGTAGAGACAGATCCTGCAAAGAAAAGAATTTCTAATGAATCACCTTTGGGTTCTGCTCTGGTGGGCGCAAGAAAAGGAGATAAGGTTGAGGTAGTAACTCCCAGTATTAAATATCAATGCAGGGTTCTTGATATAAAATGAGCTCCTTCCGCGTTGTTAAAACAGATGTATGTAGGTATACTTGAATTATTATGGCCCTTAAGAATTTACAAAAAGAAAGACTGAAAAAGTTAGGAAATATTAAAAGGCTCGGTATAAACCCCTATCCTAGTAAAAGCAATAGAAAACATATTATTAAGATTGCCCGGAAAATGATGGGTAAAAAAGTTACGGTTGCAGGAAGGATTAGGTCACTTCGCCCTCATGGCAAAATTACTTTTGCAAATATAGAAGATGCCAGCGGGGAAATTCAATTACTTTTTAGACAAGGTAGTCTTCAGGGTGAAAAATATGATTTTTTACCAAATCTTGATCTTGGTGATTTTATTGAGGTTTCCGGTGAGGTGATTAAAACTCAAACAGACGAGATCACTGTTGAAGTTTCTGATTTGACAATCCTGACCAAAAGTTTACGTCCTTTGCCTTCTGCCTGGTATGGATTAAAAGATATTGAAGAAAGATACAGGAGGCGTTATGTGGATATGATTATGAATCCTAGCACAAAAGATGTTTTGAGAAAACGTTCCTTAATTACTCAAGCAGTCAGAGATTTTTTAATCAATGAAAAAGGTTATGTTGAGGTTGAGAGTCCTGTTTTGCAGCCGATTTATGGAGGGACACGGGCAAGACCTTTTAAGACCCATCATAATACACTGGATCAAACTTTTTATCTTCGTATTTCTAATGAACTTTATTTAAAAAAGTTAATAGTGGGTGGATTCGAAAAGGTTTTTGAAATAGGGCATACATTTAGAAATGAGGGTATGGACCGTAATCACAATCCGGAGTTTACCATGCTTGAAACAATGGAGGCTTATGCGGATTATTTAGACAATATGAATTTGATAGAGGAAATGTTTGAATATGTAGCTAAAAAAGTCTTTAAAACAACAAAAATTCGTTTCAAAAACGTAATGATTAATTATAAAAGACCATGGGTTAGAGTAAGCTTAACAGAACTTTTCAAAAAGCACACTGGCGTACATTTTCATGAAATTGATAGCTTGGAAAAAGCAGTTTCTTTGGCAAAAAAACTGAGAATAGAGATTAAAGATTATATGACAGATGGTGAAATATTGCTTGAGATTTTCGAGAAAAAATGTACGGATCAACTAATCCAACCCACATTTGTTTACGACTACCCTGCTGATTTTTATCCACTGGCAAAAAGAAAAGCAGATAATCCAAAATTAGTTGAAAGTTTTGATATTTATGTTGCCGGTATGGAAATGGGAACAAATTATTCCGAGCAAAATGATCCACAGGAATTGCGGGCAGCTTGGATTGAAGAAAAGGAAAAAGCAAAAAAGGGCAATTTAGAGGCTCAAAAGATGGATAAGGATTTTTTAGAGGCGCTGGAATACGGCATGCCGCCAACTTCAGGAATCGGACCGGGACTGGACCGATGGGTGATGGTGATGACGGATTCCCCTTCTATCTCAGATGTAATACCTTTCCCCATGTTAAGACCTGAAAAGAAAAATAAAAAATGAATGTAACAGATTTAAAGAAAATTTTAAAAGTTTTTTTAACGCTTCAGTGGGCTAAAGAACTACCGAGGCAGGGTTTTATTGCTCTGGGTTTTAAAAGGAATGAAGCAGATTCTGTTGCAGCCCATTCTTTTACAACAGGACTGTTTGCCTATTTTTTATCAAAACAACTCAAAAAAGAAGGTATAAAGATTGATACTGAGAAGGTTTTGAAGATGGGACTTGTCCATGATGTCGGTGAAACAATTGTTGGGGATGTTGGGACTTTTGTAAAAGGTATGGCAGGAGGAGTTTTTAAAAACATCGAGGAAGAAGGAGTGAAAGCGCTGTTTGAGGGTTTGGATTCAGAGCAAGAAATAATAAAATTGATTAAAGAATATAACGAGAGAAAGTCAATAGAAGCAAGAGTGGTGAAAACAGCAGACAATCTGGATGCCTTGGCACAAGCTAAGGGTGTACCAGGGGCTCAAAATGCGTTAAAATATTTTAAGCAGGTGTATCATATAACTAAATTTGATTGGCACAAAAAAGCAGTTGATTTGATTCTAAGCGGAGAAGTTGAACCTTCTCGGGATTGGCAAAAAAAGTAATATGTTAGACATTAATTTTATTAGGGAACATAGTGATATTGTTAAAAAATCTATTACAGACAGAAGGGCTAATATAGATTTGGATCAACTTCTTAAGCTTGACGGCGAAAGACGGGAATTGATTGCAAAAGTGGATGCTCTAAGAGCTAAGAGAAATGGGGCTGCAAGAAAGAAAGATTACGAGACAGGCAAAAAAATAAAAGGCAAGTTGGGTGATTTAGAAAAAAAGCTAAATAATGTAGTTAAGCGTTGGGATGAACTAATGCTTAAGGTGCCAAATATTTTACTTCCCGGTGTCCCAATTGGAAATGATGATAAAAACGGACAAGGTCCTTGTTTTGGGAATAAAATTATCAAAAAAGCAGGAGAACTGCCTAAATTCTCTTTTAAACCTAAAGACCATATTGAATTAGGAGAACTCTTAAATATTATTGATTTTGAAAGAGGAGTGAAGGTTGGTGGGTTTAGAGGCTATTTTTTGAAAAATGAAGGTGCAAAGCTGCACTGGGCAGTTTTAAATTTTGCACTGGATAATTTAATTCAAAAAGGATTTACTCCGGTAATACCTCCTGTGATTAATAGAAGATATGCGTTGACAGGAGGCGGGCAATTTCCATGGGGCGAAGAAGATACATATAAAGTTGGAGATGAGGATTTTTTGGTTGGAACAGCAGAGATTCCTTTAATGGCGATGCATTCCGGTGAAACATTTGATATCAAAGATTTGCCCAAAAAATATGTTGGAATATCGCCATGCTTCCGGACAGAAATAGGTTCTTATGGCAAAGATACAAAAGGTTTATACAGGGTACATGAGTTTTATAAGGTTGAGCAAGTCATTTTATGTGAGGCAGATGAGGGCAAGTCACTTGAATTTTTTAAGGAACTGCAAAACAACAGCGAAGATCTTTTGCAAAAATTGGATCTTTCCTATCAAGTATTAATTCTATCTTCGACAGACTGCGGCAAAAAAGCTGCAATGACTTATGATATAGAAACTTGGATGCCTGGGAGAGGCAACTTTGGTGAAACTCATTCTAATTCAGTTGTTTTGGATTTTCAGACAAGAAGATTAAAGATTAAGTATAGCGATAAGCAGGGCTTGTCCTCTAGTAAAGTTAAGAACAAAGGAGTTAAATATTGTCACGCTTTGAATAATACTGCAATTGCTTCCCCCAGGATTTTGATTGCTCTTTTGGAAAATTTTCAACAAAAAGACGGGTCAGTTAAAATCCCTGAAGTTTTACAGAAATACACAGGTTTTTCAGAAATAAAGCCTAAATGAATTTCCATCCAGGATTTGAGAGCTAAATCTATAACGATTTAGGATTTTTAAAAACGAGACCTAAGAATCATCTAAGAATTTTAGATACTTGCAATTACTCTTGTTTCATAAGATCTGCTGCACGAGTTGCTGTATTTCCCTGGAATTCTCCAAAATTAGCAGAACCAGAGGCAGATTGCGCAGAATTTGTGGCGATTGGAAGAGGTGGTTTAACTTGAGTTGTTTGCGGTGTGGTTGTTGCTGGCAAACTTGTAGTTCCCGATGGTTGACCAATGCCAAGTATAAAGTATGCAGAAGCACATATTACTAGGATTAATAATCCTGTACCTACACCAAACAACCATTTTGGTATACCTCTGTTACTTTTAGTAGACAGAGTTGATGCTTCCTGATTCGCTGTTGGACTTGTTGGAGACGCGATTTGTGTTTCAGGTGCAGATTGAACTGAATCTTGCTGAGGACTAGATGTTATTAGGTGAGAAAGATCTGTTGGAGCAACTTCTATTGGTATAGTTTCTGTTGGAGAAGGTGGTGTATTATTAGTTTCAGCATTCATCATCCAGCTTGGCTGAGAGGGATTTGCAGGAGTTGTCTCCCATGGATTGTTCAGCGGTGAAGTAGCTGGAGTTGTTTTATCGGTGTCGTTGGCAGGATCAGTAGCTGGAGGAACGGAAGCAGGGGTTATTCCCTGATGTGCTGGGATTGGTTCTGGTTGTGCTGGGATTGGTTCAATCTTAGCAGGGGTTGGTTCTGCTAAAGGCAAATCCGGTTCCGGTTGATCTGGAGTTTCTGGTTGCTGCGGTTTTGATATTGGGCTTAGTCCGCTCGGAGTTGGAGGCATCCAAGTAGTGGTTTGTTGAAAGGGTATTGGATCTATTGAAGGTGAAGGCTGTGGTTTTGACCAAGGATTAGATACTGTTGGTTTTGGTTGGGTTGGAGTTTCTGATTGTGATTGTAGTTGTGATTGGGTTGAGGATGAAGGAGCCCAGGCAGAGTCGAGGTTAGATCCAGCATTTTCTGGCATAGTCGGACTACTTGAACCTAAATTGGTTTTGGTTGTATCCTGAGGCCATATAGGCGGGAGAGTAGAAGTAGGTTTTGCTTCCGCAGGTATTGTTGTGGGTTTAGAGCTTGGAGGCCAATTTGGTGTTGAAGATAGTGCTGGTGTTGAAGATGGGAATGGTGTTGAAGTTGAACTAGGTTCAATAGTTGGTTTTGGTTGAATTGGAGTTGGTCCTGATTGAATCGGAGTTGATATTGATGTTGGCAGATTGCCTAAACTTGAAGGTGCTTGTGTAGGTCCTCCAAAAGGTGATGTTGGATTTGGGTTAGTTGGTGAGTTTTTGTTATTAGGGTTATCCATCTGGGCAGTTTGTTTTTATAGTGTAAGGTAAGAATATACTTATTGTCAATCATTTTATATAATAAAATGTGGTATAAAACAAGGCATACTATTTTATGTTAAATTATTTTGGTAAATTATTAGATTCAAACGAGAGAGAAATAAAAAAACTCAAAGTTATTGTTAATGCGATAAATGATTTTGAAAAAAAGATTGTAAAATTATCAGATAAAGAACTTAAGGGTAGTTTTGCAAAATTCAAACTGGAACATGAGAAAGGAAAAAGTTTAGATGATTTACTTCCGGAAGTATTCGCCTGCGCCCGTGAGGCTTCTAAAAGAACTATTAAACAACGCCACTTTGATGTTCAAATGATGGCTGCAATTGTTTTGCATCAAGGTAAAATAGCTGAACAGAAAACAGGTGAAGGAAAAACACTATCAGCAACTCCAGCATTGTTTTTAAATACAATAACCGGAAAAGGCGCGCATCTTGTTACTGTAAATGATTATCTGGCTAAAAGAGATTGCGGTTGGATGGGACCAATCTACTTCGCGCTTGGAGCAAGCTGTGCCACTATAGTTCATAATGCAGCTTTTATTTACGATCCGAAATATAAAGATCTGTCTCATGATGATAAACGCTTACAGTATCTCCGTCCGGTTACCAGGCAAGAAGCTTACAATGCGGATATAACTTACGGAACAAATAATGAGTTTGGTTTTGATTACCTTAAAGACAACATGGTTTTTCGGTTAGCGGATCAATCACAGCGCGGTCATTTCTTTGCAGTTGTTGATGAGGTGGATTCGATATTAATTGATGAAGCCAGAACCCCTCTTATTATTTCTCAACAGGCACAGGAAGCAACGAAAAAATATTATGAGTTTGCTAAAACTATTAATACTCTTTCTCCTTCCGATTATGTCATTGATGAAAAACTGAAGACAGCTCAACTTACCGAACATGGAATCCTGAAAATTGAGAAGATGCTAAAAGTGGATAACCTTTATGAAAAGGATTTTTCTACCCTTCATCATTTAGAAGAAGCGTTAAAAGCAAAAACTTTATTTCAGAAGGATAAGGATTATGTAGTGAAAGACGGAGAAGTAATCATTGTTGATGAATTTACCGGGAGACTTATGTTGGGGCGGAGGTATTCTGAGGGCTTACACCAAGCAATCGAAGCTAAAGAAGGTGTCTCAATCCAACAAGAGTCCCAAACACTGGCAACAATTTCTTTTCAAAACTATTTTAGGATGTATGAAAAACTAGCTGGTATGACAGGTACTGCAGCGACCGAGGCAGAAGAGTTTAATAAAATTTATAAACTTGAAGTTGTGGTGATACCCACAAACAATCCATTGATCAGGGCTGATCATTCAGATGCGATTTACAAGACTCAAAGTGCAAAATATACTGCTGTTGTTAATTTTATTGAGGAATTATATAAAAAAGGACAACCTGTTTTAGTCGGAACTACTGCCATTGATAAAAACGAATTTCTTTCTGGTCTCTTAAAAAGAAAGGGTATATCGCATGCTCTTTTAAATGCCAAAAATCACGAAAAGGAAGCGGAAATTATTGCTAAAGCAGGAGAGAGGGGTGCTGTGACTGTTGCCACAAATATGGCAGGAAGAGGGGTTGATATTGTTTTGGGCAAAGGAACCATAGAGCTTGGGGGTTTGTATGTGGTAGGTACTGAAAGACACGAATCAAGAAGGATTGATAATCAGTTGCGGGGCCGGTCAGGTCGTCAGGGAGACCCGGGTGAAACCAGATTTTTTGTATCCTTGGAAGATAATTTAATGAGGATTTTTGGCGGAGAACAAGTTTCTAAGGTGATGAATTTCTTAAAGATGCCGGAAGATGTGCCTGTGGAGCACAAGATGATTTCTAAAGCTATAGAAGGAGCTCAAAAGAAGGTAGAAGGTCACAATTTTGATATCAGAAAACACACTGTTGAATACGATGATGTGATGAATCAACAGCGGGAAATTATTTATGAAATTAGAAAGAAAGTTTTGGAAACAGCTGAAACAAAAGATTCTTCTTTGAAAGAAGAGATGATGGAAAAGATAGCAAGAGAAATTGGGAATGTTGTAATTATAAATAGCGAAGAAGGGATAAAGCTTCAAAAAATTGTGGAAGAGTTTGCAACTATTGTACCAGTAGATGGAAATAGCAAAAAGGAAATCGAAAAAAATATTGCTAAGTTTTCCAGAGTTGAAGAAATTATAAATTTTCTAACAAAATTATCCAATAATTTTTACGATCAGAGAGAAAAGCAGGTTGGACCAGAAGTTGCCAGACAAATGGAGGTTTTTGTTTATCTTAAGACTATAGATATTTTATGGATTGAGCATTTAGATACAATGGATGATTTGCGTTCCGGAATAGGACTTCGAGGATATGCTCAAAGAGATCCTTTAATTGAATATAAAAGGGAAGGTTTTGATCTTTTTGAGAAATTGATGGTGGAAATTGATTATGAGATTGTTCATCGTATTTATAAAGTGGCGGTGCAAGGACAAGCACCTGTAGCGCAGCGGTCTGTTAGGATTGAAGAAAAGCATCCGGAAATAGAGACAGGAGTAGAAACTGAGGCTAATGAAATAGGGGCTAGAGTTAAAATAGAAAGATCTGATGATTTAGCTGCTGAAAAACAAAAAACCTCCTCTGATATAGCGTCCGGGTTTGACGGCACTAAGGTAACTATTGAACGGGAAGGCAAAGCTGCTGTTCAGGAAACTTATGGAAATCAAGGACAACTGATTAAAGCCCATGGTAAAATTGGTAGAAATGACCCATGTTATTGTGGATCTGGTAAAAAGTATAAACGTTGTCATTATCCTAATTAAAACATGATATCTTAATGAATAAAAAATATATATTTATTTTTTGTTCATTAATTGTAGCTGTAATTATATTAATTCTACAAAATATACAGGCTAATAGATTACCCTTGATAAATAACTTGAAGGAATACAGTTTTATTCAGACAGAAAGACAGCCGGGTCGTAACCCAAACAAATACACAATTATCGCAACAGGTGACGTAATTCTGGCAAGAAGCGTAAATTCAAGAGTGGTTCGTCTTAATAATTTTAACTATCCGTTTGAAAAAACTGTCAATATTTTGAAAAGTGCTGATGCTGTTTTTGTTAACCTTGAGTCGCCTCTTATTCCAAACTGTCAAACAACTGATGAGGGAATGAAGTTTTGTGGAGACTTGCGGAACGCACGGGGTTTGATATATGGAGGGGTGAGCGTTGCCAGCATTGCCAACAATCATATGGGGAATTATGGTTTGGATGGAATAAATAGCACTACTAATCTTCTTAAGAAAAATAAAATTAGTGTTACGGGTCACGGGCAACCGGCAATTTTAACAATCCGGGATAAAAAATTCGGGTTTTTAGGATATAACAGTATTGGGGCTAAAGAGCCTGGCATAGCCTGGGCGGAAATTTCTCAGATACAATCTGATATTTACAATCTTAAAAAACAAGTAAATTTTGTGATTGTTGCTTTTCATTGGGGCTTTGAGTACACATCTGTTCCCAGCAGCAAACAAAAAGAATTGGCTCATGCAGCTGTTGATGCAGGGGCAGATTTAATTATCGGTAACCACCCGCATTGGGTGCAAAGCGTTGAGCAATATAGAGGGAAACATATTACTTATTCGCATGGTAATTTTATATTCGATCAAATGTGGTCAAATGAAACACGGGAAGGTGTTATCGGTAAGTATACTTTTAACAGCGAAGGTTTGATAAATATTCAATTTATACCTGTTGTAATTGATGATTATTCCCAGCCTAGACCTGCAACAGCTGCAGAATCTGAAAAGATTTTATCCCGGATGAAACAATCAAGCAGACAGATTGATCCGCAGGCTAATCCGTAGTTTCATATTTGACTGATATCCAAAGGCGTGTCATTATTTTAATTAATGAATAATTTTAATTAATGAATAAAGTTGCAGAGTTGACTAAAGAATGGATAAGGAAGAGATTACCTTCTAGAAAAGAAGATGCTAATAAAGGAACATTTGGGAAGGTTTTAGTTATTGCCGGATCGGAAAATTATCCTGGAGCTGCATATCTGTCTTGTGCAGCAATTTATAGGGTAGGAGCAGGTTTGGTAACCTTGGCAACAGAGAAAGAAGCAAAGATTATAATCTCCGGAAAATTACCTGAGGTGACTTTTTTATCGCAAAACGGAGCGCTTGAAAAAATAGATGAGTATGATGTTTTGCTGATTGGTCCAGGTTTAGGTCAAAGTAAGAAAGCAGCGGAACTGGTGGAGCGGATTTTAAGCCGTAATTTACCTCCAACAGTCATTGACGGTGACGGGTTGAATATCCTATCTAAAATAGGGAAATGGTGGGAGAAGAGAGAAGAGATGTCTGTGTTGACGCCTCATCCAGGCGAGATGTCCAGACTGACAGGTTTGCCTACAGAAGAAATTCAAAAAAATAGACTAAATACAGCTCAACGCTTTGCAAAAAAATGGAAACAAGTAGTAGTTCTAAAAGGCGCAAATACTGTGATTGCTTTCCCCGACGGAGAAGCACTAGTTAGTCCTTTTGCAAATCCGGCGCTAGCTACTGCTGGAACAGGAGATGTATTGGCAGGAGCAGTAGCCGGGTTATTGGCTCAGGGTTTAAATCTGTTTGATGCTGCCTGCGTTGGTGTGTATATTCATGGACTGGCAGGGGAGAAAATAAAAGAGAAAACTGGAAATGCAGGTGTTTTGGCAAGTGAGCTTCTACCTCTTCTGCCTCTAGTTATCAAGAATTTAAAGTAATATTAGTAATATTTAAAATTAATCTATTGACAATTATATTAATTGTTGTTAATTTAATAATTAATGCAAGACAGCACTTTTTCTTTAAAGAACTTTTTGGAAATCCCTTATGACCGGCTGGAAGAAATGAATCTGAAAGCTAAAGAAAAACAACAAGTTACGGATCCTGAGTTGCTGGAGAAGCAATACCGCCTTTATTTACAGAAAGAAAAACGGATTAAAGCAGTCACTTTGTGTTTTACAGATATTGAAGGCAGATTTCATATGTTGGATTATGATAAAAAATACCTTTTGGAATCTGCTTCAAATTTGACTTTTGACGGATCCTCTGTCAGAGGGTTTACAGCGCTTCGCGAATCAGACTTAAGGCTAGATATTGATTGGACCAGCATAGTTTATTTGCCATCAGATGTTTTTGGAAGCGGGAAAGTAATAATGTTTGCCGAAGCATTAAACAGGGATAAATCTCCATACCAGTCAGATTTTAGAAGCCAATTAAAGCTTTATACTAAGAAACTTAAGGAAAAACAAGGTATTACTGTTTATACAGCACCGGAGATAGAAGGTTTTTTAGTAAAAGATGTAGGAGCAGAACAAAGTTTTGATGAAGATGTTGGTTTTAATCTGATTTCAACCGGAGGATATTATCATTCCCTGCCGTTGGATACCTTAAAAAAGTTTATAGATGCATCGGCTGAAGCACAAAGAGCAATGGGTTTTAAAAACGAAAAAGATCATCCGGAAGTTGCTCCCTCGCAGTTTGAACTGAATTTTGGTTATGCGGAGGCAGTTAGAGTTTGTGATCAAATCCAACTGTATAAATTAGTGTGCAGGCAAATTGCTAATAATATGGGACTTACGGCAACTTTTTTACCAAAACCAATTGTTGGTATTAATGGCTCAGGCATGCATATGAATTTTTCGCTGTCAAAAAATGGTAAGAATATTTTTTATGCGGAAAATGGTCAGGACAATTTGTCAGAACTTGCTTGGGATTTTATTTCAAAAATTTTAAATCATTCCGGTGAAATTTGTTTAGTTTTTAACCCAAGCGTTAATGCATACAGAAGATTGGATCCCCGTTTTGAAGCTCCTAACCAGATTAAAGTTTCCCCTGTTGACAGAGGTTCCATGATCAGGATTCCGGCTGGTAATGAGAAAACATCCAGGATTGAAGTCCGCTCTGTAAGCCCTGACGCGAATCCTTACCTTGTGCTTTTTACAATCATCAAAATAGGATTGGAGGGCAAAAAATCAAGCCGCCGCAAAGGTACAAGAGAGCGGCTTAGGTTTTTGCCGGGTACTATTTACGATGCAATCAGATTATTTAAGGCGAGTGATTTTATTTCAAAAATTCTAGGTGAAGATAATAAGCAAAAATATCTTTCTTTCAAGGAAGAAGCAGCAGACAGAAGTCCTAAAAAGCTTGGGAGGAAAGTTAAAACATCAGAAATTATTTATCATCACGAAGTGACAAATCAGGTATTGTGGAATAATTTTTAGTCAGTATACCCAAACATTGAATCAGTTGAATTAGTATCAGGAGTTTGGCAGCTTTTCTGTATTATTTCTTTTGATGGGACTCTGGTAGGCGGAATTAGTCCTATGTGGCCAAACTTTTGCGCGACTTCAGGAGATAATTCATCAGGTATGACTATGTTGTAAACAGGAACGTCTACTGAAGGATGGATTAAATGTACATTATTTAGATAAAACAAATATCTAAATCCGACATTTTCGCCGGGTGCTGCAATATAACTGATTCCAATACAGGGAAAGTTTTTTTGTTTAACGTCATTAACAATATACTCTACCAGCTCTTTTCTTTCTAAATAACCTTTATTGTAATAATCCTGAGTTATCATAAAGTAACCATTTTTTAGAGGAATTAATATTAAAAGCCCTATGGTTAGAATCTTGCCTATTGCAGATGATTTATACAGTAAGTATAAAAAAAGGCTGACTAAGGCGGTGAATATTATTTCAATATTAATAAAATAATATTCGGATACTGGTGATGAGGATAATCCAAAAAAGCCAATTACACCAATAATCCAAATACAAAAAACCACGCACTCCTTTTTTAATAGAACTTTTTTCTTAATGAGCCAAAATGCAGATAAAAGAATTATTAAAATAGAAAGAACATTGTTAGCCAGAGGAAAAGATTGAGGCGCAAAGAAAAGAGAGTTAATATTTTTAGTGATCATATCGGTAACTAAGATTAGTTTATAAGATCCAGTTACGCCTGCCCCGGGATTTAAAAAATTATTTACTAAACTGGTAGTTTGTCCGAATCCATGCCGTATTTCAAATACTATAAGCGGCAGGGAAGTCAGAAAAAAAGCAATAACAAATTGAGCAATCTGTTTTCTTTTGGGTAATTTTTTTGAAAGTATTACGGCTGTTGGTATTGCAATTAGCGCAGGAATCAAGGCTATATGGACTTGCCAGATTAAACCTACCAAAATTCCTAAAAGAAACAGGACTTTAAAATCTCCCCGGACAATTCTGATGATCGCATAAAAATACCAGATAACCCAAAGGTGGGTTGTGATGGTTGGTACTACCCATCTATCAGCATTTATGTTTGTAAGAAGTGCTGCGTACAAAAAAGCAGCAATAAGCCCGACTTCAGTTTTGAACAATTTTTTTAACACGAAATAATAACTAAGTATTGTTGACAGTCCTATTAATATTGCAAAATATGTTACTCCAATCGGATCCATGTTTGACAATAAGAAGAAAGGAATCAGTAAGTAATAAAATAGACTTCCGATGAAAATCCCAGGAGCCGAAGTCAGTTGGCCGATTAAACGGAAATGATGATTTACTACAATATCTTTGACAATCCAGGAGTAAAGATCTCCATCATGAGCAAATTCAAACCTTTCAACCATCTGATAACTTCTGAAGAATAAACCAAGCAGTAGAATAAATCCTAATATCAAAAGATGTGGACGTTTTTTAAAATATAAAAGCATTGGACGCATCTTTATGAATAGTAGCAGTTGTAATTTGAATGTGCAATTGGATCCTGATAGACTAAAAGTCTATGAAAATTAAAGCAATAAAAACCCGTAAATTTCTGCCGCCAAAAGATGATTTATGGGAGCTGCTTTCCGGGGTAAAGTCCTTAAAAGAAAATTCAGTTGTAGCAGTGACATCTAAAGTAGTGGCAGTTGGTGAAGGTAGATGTATACCGCTGAATAAAATAGCCAAGGATGACTTGGCAAAAAAGGAGGCAGATAAATATATTCCCAGAGAACTATCTCCAGGAGGAAATATTCTGCATACAATCAAGAATAATATGCTTACTGCGTCTGCAGGCATAGATGAAAGTAATGGTGCAGGTTTCTATATTCTTTGGCCAAAAAATCCGGAGCTTTCTGCGAAATTGATTTGGGAATTTTTTAAAAAGAAATTTAAACTTAAAAACCTTGGAGTGATTATAACTGATTCAAGATTAGTTCCTCTCAGGCGGGGCGTAGTAGGAATAGCTATTGGGTATTTTGGGTTTAGCCCCTTAAAAGATTACCGTAAAACAAAAGATATCTTTGGTAGAGAATTTAAAATGGAAACCTCAAATTTTCCCGATAGCCTGGCAACTGCAGCAGTATTGGTAATGGGAGAGGGATCTGAAACGCAGCCAATTGCAATCCTGGAGGATATCCCGGACTTAAAATTCCTGCAAAAAGAATTTAAACCAAAGACCGAGTATGATGCTTTTGAAATTCCTGAGAAAGAAGATATGTTTTATCCGCTACTATCTTCTGTTAAGTGGAAAAAAGGCAAAGGTGGGAAATGAGCTATTTTAAAATTTAAATCAGAAACGGTGAGTTTTGAAAAATTCAATGGTTTTTCGCAGGCCTTCATCCAAATTTACTTTTGCGCTCCAACCCAGTTCTTTTTTAATCTTTTCAGATGATGCAACTAACACCGGGACATCCCCTTTCCGCTCACCCTTATCATCTATAGGAACTTCATACCCGATAATTCCAAAGATTTTTTTAATAACATCAATGATTTTATTGCCGGTTTGGGTTCCGATATTGTATATATGAAATCCTGATAAAGTTAGGGCAAGAATATGGGCCCGGGCTAAATCATCAATGAAAATAAAATCCCTGATTTGTTCTCCCTTCCAATAAACCGGCAACGGTTTTTTCTCCAGAGCTGCTTTTATAAGATTTGGTATGGCATGGGTTTCCGGCTCATGCAGTTCTCCCGGGCCGTAAGGGTTAAAATAACGCAGGATAGTGACATCAAAATTGAATAAATTATGATAAAGTTTACAAAACTCCTCCATAGTGATTTTGGTAATTCCATAGGGGTTTTCCTGTTCTCCTAATGGATCGTTTTCCGTGATGGGCAACTTTTTTGGAACACCATATACACAAGCACTTGAAGAAAAAATGATCCTTTTAACTTTCGTATTTTTCATTGCCTCCAATAATTTGACAGTTCCAACAATATTATTTTGGGCAAATTCCACAGGTTTTTTAACGGATTCCCCTACTTCGATGAAAGAGGCCATATGGATTATGGCATCATGACCTGGCAGGATTTTTTCAAGTTCAGTTTGGTTTTCTAGAGCAATTTGATGGAAATCTGCTCGTGGGTCTACCAAGCACTGGTCGCCTTTTGATAAATCATCAATCACGGTTACAAGATGATCCTGATCAAGTAACAATTTGTTGATATGAGAACCGATAAAACCGGCTCCACCTGTGACTAAAATTTTCATTGAATAATTCTATCATATTATATCTTAAGTAAAGTTTTTGTACCTCTTGTAATATTTGTTAAGTTAAGATTATATTGATATATGCTGAAATGGGGTATCGCACTTGTAACTTTGGCTTTTATTGTGCGGATTTTATTTATTTTTCAAGGGGGTGTTTCGTTTCATTATGACATGGCAAGGGATGCTTTTGAAGCTCAGCAGATTTGGAGAGATCATCATTTAAAAATATTAGGCCCGCCTACTTCTACCCCCGGTCTTTTTCATGGTGTTTTCTACTATTATTTAATAGCTCCTTTTTATATGTTTGGCAGCGGAGATCCCCGGGTTGTTGCAATTTTTCTTTCATTTATTAACTGTCTTACTATTGTGCCAATCATGCTTTTGGCAAAAGATTTTTTTAAGGCTAGAAAATGGGTGATTCTTTCAGGGCTTCTTTTTGCCGTATCTTTTGAGGCAGTTCAATACGCTCCCTGGATTTCTGATCCGTCCCCGGCAATGTTAACCATTGCACTGTTTTTTTATTTTTTAAGAGCTTGGCAAAAGGGAAACCGACTGGGTTTATACTTTGCAGTTTTTATGGCTGCTTTGTCAACACAATTTGAATTCTTCTTTCTTTATCTATTTATTTTAATACCTGTTTTTTTGTATATATTTAAAATTAGAATTTACCTTAAAGATATCTTTATATCTTCCTTGATTGCTACTTTAGGACTTAGCAGTTTTTTTATTGCGACTTTTAAGTTTAACTCGTGGGGATTAGCACTGAATGGATTTGCCAATATTTTTACTCCCGGCCAACTTAATTTCAGGATGTCATTTAGTGAGCAATTTTTAAATTATATAAATAAACTTACTGAACTTTTTATAAATAATTTTTTTCCGGTAAATGTTTTTTTGGGCGGATTGTTAATGTTTGTTGTGCTTTATTTTGTAAGAAAAGAAAAATTTATCCTTTTTTGTTTGTTTTCAAGTTTACCTATTTATATTTTCGGGGGGCATAGTAATGTGTATGTAAATGCAGGTCTTGTGGTGCCGGCAATTTTAGGGGTAGTAATTGTACTTCGTTATTTAAACAGATATCTTAGTTTGTTAATTATTGGTTTAATTATTATTTCAAATATTTACGCTATTTTTAAATATTCTCCTCAAGGTCAAATAATGTTGGTAATTCCTGCAGATATGAATTTAAAAAATGAGCTAAGGTTGATTGATGAAACTTACAAGATTGCATCCGGCAAGCCGTTTTCAATCAATAGTTTGACGCTTCCTCTTTGGACAAATACCACTTGGGCTTATCTTTATTCATGGTATGGGAAAGATAAATACGGTTATACCCCATACTTTTATGGCAGGGATCAAGTTGGTTTGCTGGGAGTAAAATCAATGGAAAGAATAGAAAAGCCTCTGGATAAAACTTTTTTCATCATAGAACCAGGAGACGGTATTCCTCAGAGGTTTTATCAGGAAGAACTGGATACGGAAAATAGTAAGACTAAATTAATTAAAGAAATAAAATACGGTTCGATTAAACTTCAAGTACGCAGTCCAATAACCAATACCAATGAGTAAAAGTACTAAAATTATTTTAGCAATATTAGCGGTTGGTATTTTGTACAGATTGCTGTTAACTGCAAACGGGAATTTCCTTTTTAACATGGACAATGCCCGTGATATGGTTGATCTTCGGGAAATGATAGTTGTCGGGAAACTTCGGTTAACAGGTCCAACATCTGCAATTGAAGGATTGTTTAACGGACCAGCCTGGTATTATCTTTTAGCAGTACCTTTTGCTCTATCAGGTGGTGATCCATATGCATCAATTCTGATGGAAATTGTTCTTTGGGCAATAGGAGGATTTTTTCTTCTTAAATTGGTGAGCAAATGGGATAAGTGGTTAATCTTACCCATAGGTACGGTTTGGGTTGCTTCTGATTATATAGTTTTAACTAATCTTTATGCTTTTAATCCAAATCCAGTAACTCTGCTTGCTCCGCTTTTTATTTATCTATTAGTTGAATATTTGGAGAAGAAAAAGGCAATTTATGGGATTTGCGCATGGATTCTAGCAGGGTTGTTTTTTAATTTTGAGATGAATTTTGGGGTTTTTACACCGCCTATAATTCTGGCAAGCATAGTATTTACAGGCAACTCAAAATTATTTAAACAAAAATGGTTTTGGGTGGGAGTTGCCTCGTTTGTTGTAATGCTGCTGCCGCAAGCAATCTTTGATTTAAGACATCAATTTATAATGAGCAAGGCGCTGCTGCGGCATATTTTTGAAAACAGCAGTGTCAGTTTTAGCGTTGCAGAACGTTTTCAAAGCACCCAAAAAAGTTTTTATAATACTTTCCAAGCTACTTTGATGAACCATCAATTATTCACACGTATCATCCTTGTACTTTTTATTCCTGTAATTTATTGGTTTCTGAAAAAGAAGAAGAAAGATGTAATTGTTTGTGTAAGCTTTTTGCTAATTTCTATTCCTTTTTTAGGCTACTTAATTTTACCTGTTACAGTTAATCCTTGGCACCTGGGCGGGGAAATGGCTGTTTCGCTGATCCTGATAGGCTACTTGCTTAAAGAATTTACTGAGAGAAATGTTTTAGGGAAAACTATTTCTGTTTTACTTACGGTCTCAATTGTTTTTTTTGGATTATCAAATATTGGTAATTTCTTTTTCAATCATTGGGGAAAAACAAGTTTTGACCCGTCACTTTTTAAAAATGAAATTTCTGCCATAGATTATGTATATGAATATGCCAAAGGAGAGAATTTTAAAGTATATACATATTTACCTTCAGTCTATGATTATCCATATCAGTATCTTTTTTGGTGGTATGGGCAAAAAGAGTATGGCTATATTCCGGGGGAATATGTTTATTCTCCTAATAAACCGGTTTACATCCCCAGTCAGGATAAGTATCAGGGAAGAAAAGATAATTTTTCCGGACTAGTGTTTTTAATCAAAGAACCGGACAGGATTAAAATGAGACAGGCTTGGGAAAATGATTTTAAGGATATGGAATTTATTTCAAAAGGGATGGTGGGTCCTCTGGAAATTGAGATCAGGAAAGAAGTTAAAGAAGTTATAAAAAAGTAATTGCTCTTGTGTTTTCTTTTGTTTTTTCAAAAGTTATCCTAACAGTTGTCTTTGGCAATTTTTTTAACTTTTTTGCCCATTCGATTAGGACAATATTGTTTGGATTTGATATGATTTCTTCCAGTCCAAGATTATTAATATCCTGCAAATTTTCCAATCGGTATAGATCTATGTGGTAGAGGATTTTTGATGATTTAGGAATTTTATGCTGATGAATTAAAACAAAAGTGGGAGAGGTGATTTTTTCCGTAATTCCAAGTCCTTTGGCAAAACCCTGTACGAAAATTGTTTTGCCGGCTCCAAGTTTTCCGGTTAAAGCAAAGATATTGCTTTTAGTATTTTTTGCAATACTTTCTGCAATTTTTTTTGTTTCATCTTCGGAAAGGGAAATGTATTTTTTCATTTTTCTTTAAGTAACTATATCCTATTAAACCTGTGCCGGCAAATATAAAAAACAATCCAATCCAAATGAATGGGTTTATTTGCTGTTTTTGATTTTTAACTTCAACTTTTCCCTCCGGTGTAGCTGTTTGTGTCCCGGCCACTGAAGCGATCCGGTAAGAGTTCTTTATTGACGGAGCGGGTTTTAAAGCAGAAGATTGAGAGTTGGTTGTAAATACAGAAGCAGAAGGACTGATTTCAGGAGTAGCTTGCGGAGATGGGCTATCGGAAGGAACACTTTCTACAGCATTTATTTTTATTGTTGCTTCTTTATCACTCCATACAGGTCCGGAGCCGGTAGCAGTAAAACGACCAACTTTAAAAGTATAGTCGCCGGACTCTTTATAGTCGTTATCCAAAGTATCGGGCTTTACTTCAATACTCCCGTTCCAATTACCGGTGGAGCCCGTAGTTATTTTATATTGATCCGAATACTTGTCTCCATATTCTATCCAGTCAGAATCCTTTTTGGTTAAACCAAAGTATCTTGTACCATCTGATTTTTTGAAAGCCCCTTTTAGGTAGTAATCGGTATTCTGACTGTTGGGTATTGAAAGGACAATATCTACTGAGAATGATTGATCAGAGTTTATTTGAGAAGGGATGTTGGGAATATTGGAAATAGTAAACGATGAAGTAGTTTGAGGAGCGGAGGAAGGTGTGGGGGTTGGAGGTGAAGCAGGGCTCGGGGTGGGTGTAGAGGTTGGGTAGGGTGTGGAAATGTTTTGAGTGTTTGGTGTAGGCACACTAGCAATCCAACTGTCATTGGAATTTCTTTGTAGAGAATTTCCGTCTCCAGATCCTCCCAAAGAAGACGTATAAGTAACTTCATCTATAATGTTTCCATTTAATGCATCTCTCAATTTCAAGTTTTCCCCACTATTTAAAAGAGAGAATGAACTGTCAAAGACTGTTCCTGAAAAGCCAGGATAATCTTGTAGAAACTGGGTGTAATCATCAACAACTATTACATATTGCCCGCTGGAAACTACAGCGCTTCCTTGTTTTAGTGTTAAGGCGTGTTGTGTGCCGCTCTCTTCAAATCTCCAATTAGTAAGGTCTACACTTGTACTTGTATTAAGTAATTCAATCCATTCTCTAGCACTATCAGAGCCTTCAAGATCATACATGATTTCATTTATTACAACAGAAGAAGCGAAAACAGGATTTGTTCCAAAAAGGAAGAAAAGGCAAGCAAGAATTAATAGTTTAGTGCGCACTATCTCTATAGTAAATCAAAAACTAAGGATCATGCCAGTACAAAGTTACGGTATACTTACAGGAGCGAAATAGTTTTTACTGTAGATGCCAATAGAGTGTCATTT
>JAHIVD010000004.1 GCA_018816815.1 Patescibacteria group bacterium | reverse complement strand
GCTGCCGGACTAGGACTCGAACCTAGAATCTTCGCGTCCAGAGCGCGACGATTTACCATTAATCTATCCGGCAATCTTATATTCTCTAAACCTAATTAGGTCTTTAAATATAAACACTTCTTTCTTCTTACGTAAACGGATTCTATCACTTCTGATTTCTGGATTAAAGCCTAAATTTCTTAAAGCTTTTTCTACATCATCAAGCAATTTTTGATTTTTATTTGTAAATGAAAAGTTGTAAGTGCATGTAGGTAAATGAATCGATAGTGACCCTTCGGCTTCAAATAAACCTTTCAAACACTCAATTAGGTATTTCCTTGTTTGCCAAACCCACTTCGGTATGCCGGAAGTAATCCATCGTTTATTTCCGCTTGGGATTCGCAATCTTTCGCTTATTTTTTTCTGATACACCCAAATTCTTACACAATTGCTTGTTTTAACTCTGTGCACGATAGCTTCCTTTTCAAAAAACTTAGTCATAATATAAGATACGTAATCAACAAGCAGTGGATATTTGCTGTTTAAAGCAACTACAAGTCTCTCTGTACGAAGAAATTTACCTATATTCCCGTCCCCTAACACCATACCTATTAAAAATGCTAATTCACCCGATCTTTTGAAAGCCGGATAAGTACTTCTAATTATTCCCTGTTTCTGTTTTTCTTGCCGCCATTTTAAAAAATTATCAATCTTCTTTTTTCTAAAAGTTTCGGAAATTTTTCTCACTCTTTCATCTGTATCTTTTGTCTTACCCTTAATCCAAGATTGCCTCTTTTTAAGGCTTAAGATCCAATCTCTATATCTTTTATCTGATTTAGGCAATAAATTAGGTATAGTTAAAAATCCAGTTTTAGCACCAGGGAATCTTAGTCTATATTCTTTAATCGACAAATCATGTGATTTTTGGAGATGTGTATTAGTAATAACGTGAAATTTTCTCTTACAAAGCTTGCAGATTATCACAATTCATTATACCATTTGTTCACTCAGCAGGTATATATCTAATGTGGATATTTACGGAGACCCCATCCGGAAATCATAACCCCTACTGAAAGGATTCCGGCTGCAACTTGTGGATAACCGGTTTTGGGTAATGTCTGAACCTGATTTTGATTACGGATTGCTATCCTGTCATAAGCTGATAATGATGTCTGTTCAGGAATAGCTGTTGGAGCAACCTGTTCATCCTGTTCTGAATCTGTTACTGAGGGGGCAGCGCTAGTTGTATCAGGTGTTACTTCAGTTGTTTGTGAAGTTGTTTTTACAGCACTGTCCGGGGACAGTCGTCCGCTCAATAAAAAATAACCAGCAGCTAAAGCTACCAATATTAACCCTATTGCTATTAATCTAAACCATCTTGAGTCTTCCATTGCCCAAATATACCACGAAACTACAACTTATTTCAAGCTATACTATAGGAAACATGAGGAAATATGAAAACAGGATATAATTTTGATATCGTGAAATATATTATGCAATATATAATTTAAGTAATTTAAACAGCTTGTAAAAATTCAATTGCTTCTTTTGTTCTTTTCAGCACTTCTCCCTCACCTATAATCTCAATACTTTCAAAAAGAGGAGGAGTCACGGTTTGACCGGAAATAGCCACTCTTATGAGCTGAAATACACCTCCTGCTTTCGCTCCTATGCTATCTGCCAGTTCCCTAAAAGTTTTTTCAAAAATCTCTGTATTCCAAGGTTTTTCCATTTTTTCCAATTTTTCTGCTATTTTGAGTAAGGTTTCACTGCAGTTTTTAACTTTTAATTTCTTAAAGATTTCTTTATCATATTCTGGTTTTTCCCAAAGAAAATCTGTTAAAGGTACAATATCTGAAAGTGTTTTAATCCGGTCCTTAATTAAAGGTACAACTTTTTCTATTTCTTCCTCGCTCGGATGTCCTTCCTTTACCAAAGTATTATCCGATATATCCATCAAATAATTTCTGATTTTTACCTTTAAGTTAGAGTTTTCAGTTTTTCTGATATATTCCCCATTCATCCATTCAAGTTTTGTGATATCAAAAATTGCATTTGTATTATTAACATCAAATAAATCAAATTCCTGAACCATTTCTGAAAGCGATAAAATTTCCTTCCCTGAAGGCGGTGTCCAACCCAAAAGAGCCATAAAATTCAAGATTGCTTCCGGTAAAAATCCGTCACTGCGGAATTCTGATGCCGGTTTAGCGCCGTGCCTTTTTGAAAGTTTTGACCGGTCAGTTCCCAAAATAATCGGCAAATGAGCATACTGCGGCACTTGCCAACCAAAAGCCTTGAAAAGCTGGATATGTTTAGGGACTGAAGAAATCCACTCTGCACCCCTAATTACGGGATTTGTTTCTACTAAATGATCGTCAACCACATGCGCCAGGTGATAAGTTGGGTAACCGTCGGATTTTAAAATTACAAAATCTTTTTGGGTAGAGTTTTCAAATTCAATTTTCCTGTTTCTAACTAAATCAACAATTGAAGTTTTACCATCCAGATCAATTTTAAACCAAACAGCCCCGTCTTTTTCGTAAGCTTTTCCAGAATCTATAAGTTTTTTTGCATGTTCTTTATATAAATCTAGCCTCTCTGATTGATAAATTGGCTCACCATCAAATGTAAGTCCCAGCCATTTAAGTGTTTTTATAATATCTTCTGTTGCGCCTTCAACAAATCTAGCTCTATCAGTATCTTCAATTCGAAGAGAAAAAACCCCACCAGCTTTTCTAGCCACCAAGTATGCAAAAAGTGCTGTTCTAACTCCTCCGATATGCAATGCACCTGTTGGAGAAGGAGCAAATCTGGTTTTAATTTTCATAAAACTATTATATCCTCCGTTCTTGTATAATAACAGTATGTGATCACGATAGACTTTTTTACTCCCGTAATCACATAAATATGACTCTAACTCAAACTGCCGCTATCGTAAGAAAAGTTATAGCTATCTCTGCAGCTATCTTGGTATTGGGTACAGCCAGTCTTATCGGTTATAAAATTTGGCATGCATATTACCTGTCTCATCTACCGCCGGTTGAGGAAAAACCAAACATCGAATTTGGTCTACTCTCGCCAATTATTTTTCCAAAAAGTATAGTATCCCCATCAAATTTCTCCTATTCATTGGATACAACAACAGGAAGTCTACCTAAAGTAGGTGTTGATCCTGATTTTGAAAAAATAACTAAAGTCTATTTTGTCACCCAAACTTTTACCACATTTCTTTCTGCAGAAAGATCTACAACTTTAGCAACAAATTTCGGTCTGACAATGCTGCCGGAGATTTTAAGTGATACGCAATACAAATACACTGATCAAAATAAAACATTAACTGTTAGTTTGGATACCGGCAACTTTTCATACAGCAGCGAAGCAACAATATCAGCAAAAACCAGCTTAGACAGTGACAGTAAATTAATATCTGATTTTAAAGAAATGCTTGATTCTTTAGGAGTTATTAAAAACGACCTAAAAACCGGCAGAGCAAAAATAATCTTTTTGAAAAGTGCCGAAGGAGCACTAGTGCCAACCCATATTAGGTCAGAAGCTGTTGCTGCTCAAATTTCACTTTGGCCTGCATCAATTGACAAAAAACCAATTTTTACAGCAGATTTTGATAAATCATTAGTAAATGCAGTAGTGTTTGGTAGCGCTGATAAATTAGAAAATTATTCATCTTTAGATTTTATCTACTACCCTATTGATACTTCAACCTTTGCAACTTACCCGGTTAAAACAACAGATTCTGCATTTGAAGATCTAAAAAGAGGAAAAGGCATAGTAGTCATTGAACCGAAAAGTCCGCAGGTTTCTATAACCTCCGTATATCTTGGTTATTATTTATCTGAAGATTACAATCCGTATCTGCAGCCAATATTTATTTTTGAAGGTCCGGACTTCGTTGCTTTTATCGATGCAGTCAGTGAAGAATTTCAGTCTCCGGCCAATTAACATTTACAAAAGTCCAATCTATTAATCTTGTAGTTTCACCAAACCGATCATCACTTCCAAGAACTACTATCAAAACCCGATGTCCATTTCTTTCAATCAATGTCACTAAGTTCTCTTTAGCCTGATCTGTGGTGCCGGTCTTTACTCCTATAACTCCATTAATCCGGGTTAGTAGTTTATTTAGGTTAAATAATTGATGAGAATATTTTTTATCTAAAGAAACTATATTTGTTTCTTTAGTTGCAAAGATTTTTGCCAGCTGGGAATTTTTTAAGGCTTCTTCTGTAATTTTAGCAAGATCTGCCGCAGATGAGTAATGATCCGGGCTATCAAAACCTGCAGGATTATCAAAATGAGTATTGCGCAAATTAAGCTCTAAAACTTTTTTATTCATTGCTGACACAAAACCTAAAACTCCACCAGGATAATTCTCTGCTAAAGCAAAAGCAGCATCGTTGCCGGAATTTAAAAGCATGCCGTAAAGCAGTGACCTGAAAGACAGATTTTCTCCAAAAATCAGACCTACCCGGGAACCGGGAATATTTGCACTGCTTCCAATGGTTAGTATGGAATTTTGTTTAAAATATTCTATTCCAACAAGAGCTGTCATAATCTTTGTAGTAGATGCAATCGGAAACGGAATGTTAGCATTTTTCTGATAAAGAATTGTGTTGGTTGCCAAATCTTCAATAAATACTGCGCGGGAAGAAACAATTGGAGCTGGTAAACCCTTAACAACCGGCGGAATATTATATTTCTGAATACCAGCAACTCTTGAATTATTTCGCGGAATTTGCAAACTAGTCAATTCGTTTTCACCAAGTTCTACTGCAAGCGGGATTACTGTTGCAATAAATATTGCCAGAAGAATTAAACCAACGGAATAAAAATAATATCTCATTTCAAACCAACATCCACTCTTTCCATGTCTCTTGGGAAAAGACTGGCTTCCCTGACATTAGCTAAATTTAAAACAAGCATGGTAACTCTTTCCAGACCAAAAGAGAAACCGCCTTCTGTGGGCATACCAAATTTAAAAGCCTGCAAATACATCTTAAAATTATCAGGATTCATGCCCCGGTTTCTTATGTTTTCAACAAGCTGTTTATAATCATTGATCCGCTGACTGCCGCTTAGAATTTCCACACCCTTAAAAAGAAGGTCATAGCTTAAGGAATATTCCGGATTTTCTTGATCAGGCATTGTATAGAATGGTTTTGCCTTTGTTGGAAAATGGGTTACAGTAACAAAATCACTGCCATGAGTTTTTTTGGACCATTTACAAATATCAGCTTCGTCCTGCGGTGTTAAATCTTTTTCTTTTCTACTGTCCCGTCCAAATTCTTTCAGGATCAGTTCTTGCGCTTCCCTTAAAGTTAATCGGGGAATTTTTCCAAAAGCAATCTTCTCTGCTCCAAACTCAGATAAAACATCTTTACACTCTTCTTCAGTGGTTTTTAACATTTTAACAGCAACTTCTTCCAGAACATCTAATAAATCTTCAAATTCTATAAAACCAATTTCAATATCCATTTGAGTACTTTCTGTTAAGTGTCTTGTAGTAACTGACGGTTCGGCCCGGTATGCTTTAGCAATCGTGAAAACCCGTTCAAAAACAGGTACTAACATCTGTTTATAAAGCTGAGGACTCTGGGAAAGATAGGCTTTATGTTTAAAATAATCTATTTTGAAAACTTCTGCTCCGCCTTCTGTTGCACCTGCTACAATTGTTGGTACTGCAATTTCTGTGCATCCCAAATCCTTTGCTGCTTTTCTAAACCCATCTAAAATAGCTGCCTGGACTTTGAAAATAGCTTGTACCCTTGGATGCCTTAGTGTTAAGCAGCGGTAATCAAGCAAGGTTGGGAGCTGTAAATTCAAATCTTTCCCTCCCATGTCAAAAGGTAGCTCTTTTGCTTTAGATAAAATTTCAATCTTTTCTGCTGAAATTTCTATTTCACCTGTAGGGATATTTTTGTTAATTAGATTTGCCGGGCGTTTATTTACTTTTCCTGTTATACTAACTACATCTTGAGGATGCAAACTGCTTAAATCACTTTGAGCGGCAACAGATTGATCTGTCTTTACCGGAGAAACCGCAACTCCTGTAAGGTGAACTAAACTGGGCACTATCACCACCTGAACCATTCCAGATCTATCCGTAATATCTAGAAAAAGGATTTTGCCGTGATCCCGCCGTGTTTGCACCCAACCGCATATCTTGATTTCTTCACCTATTTTTTCATTACAACTTAAAATTAAAGTACGCCCCTGCATGAATGCATCATAGCAGTAGCAGGTTAGCTTGACAAGACATAAGCGAAATGATAATTTAGTGCTATAATTAAATAATCTAAATGCGTTGATTCGGATGGTTGGAACCGGATCGCCCAAAAGGCACGCAGAGCAAAAGTATGCTACAGAGGCGAAACTGTAAAAGTCCTGCAACATGTGTCGGAATTCGGAGCATGTCATGAATAAGGTTAACTTATTAGTTTGACAAATCTCTCTCAGCAGAGATTTTTTAATAGGTTAATAATGCAAGGTGGCACCGCCTAGGCGAAATCTAAAGGCCCTTGTTAAATCATCAAGAAATTGGTGTTTTAACAAGGGCTTTTTGTAATGAATTTAAAGTTAAAAAAAGTTAAAATAAATAACTGATTTATGACTAAATTACCTAAAATTAAAATATCGAAAATACCTACATATATTAAATTTGCAGAAGATGTAGATTTTTTAAATCTGTTTAAAAAGATAGAGCAACAATTTGATACATGCTTTATTTTTGAATCCCTAGGGGAAGAAGGAAAATTTTCCAGATATTCAATTATTGGTTTTGACCCTGTATCTATTATCAGAGCCAAAGAAAATAATTTGATAATCGATGGCAAGGCTTATCCTGTCAAAAACCCCTATTTTGCCCTTAGGGATATGCAACCTGCTCAAACTATTGGTAGAAACTATGCTGGAGGATTGATCGGCTACTTAAGCTATGAAGCAGTAAATTATTTTGAAACCAAGCTTCATATTAAAATCCATGAGCTTTTCGATCAGTTTATGTTCGGTGTTTATACTGACGGATTAATCTTAGATAAACTCACCAATGAACTTTTTTATTTTTACTACGACAAAAATAGAATCAGTATTTTAAAAGACATTACGCGTTCAAAATTAAAAAGTAAAAACACAAAAATAAAATTTATTAGAGATTGTTTAACTAAAAAGGGACACACAAGGATTGTTGAAAAAGTAAAAAAGCAAATCAGGATAGGAAATACTTTTCAGTGTGAAGTAGGATTTAAAACAGAATATGAAATAAGCGGAAATAAACTAAATTTATATGAAAAACTAAGAAAAATTAATCCTTCCCCTTTTATGTATTACCTCAAATTTGGAAAAAAGATTATTCTCGGCGCTAGCCCGGAACTATTATTTTCACTCCGGGATGGAGAAATAACAACAAAACCATTAGCTGGAACAATAAAAAGAGGCAAAAATGAAATAGAGGACCGCAAGCTTGCCAGAACCCTTTTAAAAGATCCAAAAGAGAGGGCAGAACACAACATGCTGGTTGATATGCATAGGAATGATATCGGAAAAGTAGCACAATTCGGAACTGTAAGAGTCAAAAACTTGATGACTGTTAAAAAATTCAGTCATGTTCAACATATTTCCAGCGAGATTGTTGGAATGATCCGTCCGGAAGAAGATATGTTTACCGGGCTGGCTAGTAATTTTCCAATGGGAACTGTTTGTGGTACTCCAAAAATTGAAACCATCAAAATTATTGATTCAAACGAACTAAAAGCACGGGGACCATACGGAGGAGGTGTAGGTCATTTCGGCTTCAATGGAGACTGTACATTTGCCCTGGCTTTGCGTTCTTTATTTATTTCAGATAAATATGCTTATTCTCAAACAAGCGGAGGCATTGTATATGATTCTGTTCCGGAAAAAGAATACGATGAGATTCAAAGAAAATCAGCAGCCATGAAAGAGGTATTGGGGATATGAAAATTTTAATCATTGATAATTACGATTCTTTTACATACAACCTTTATCAGTATATTGGGGAAATCCTTACCGACGAGGGTAAAAAGTTCACTTTGGATGTTATAAGAAATGATGCAATTACTTTTAAAGAAATCAAGGAAAGGAAATATGAAAAGATCATTATTTCTCCTGGACCAGGAGATCCCGGCAATCCTGCATATTTTGGGGTATGCGGGGATGTTTTAACAAAATTAGGTAAACAAATTCCGGTTCTTGGAGTATGTTTGGGAATGCAAGGCATAGCACATTATTTTGGCGGCAGGGTAGTTAGAGCAAGCCGTCCCATGCACGGAAAGACAAGTATTATAAAACATGACGAAAAAGGAGTATTCAAAGGTTTACCGCAAAACCTGGAAGTTATGAGATATCATTCTCTTGTTGCAGATAAAACAACTCTTCCTTGTTGTTTGCAAATTACTGCTACTTCCAAAGATACAAAGGAAATCATGGGATTGCGGCACAAAAAATACCCAATTGAAGGAATACAGTTTCATCCGGAATCTTTTGCAACAGAGGGAGGAAAAGAAATGCTAACGAATTTTCTTTTTCAAAAAAAACTATGGACATAACTATATGGACAAAGCTATAGGAATAAACATGGAAATAAAAAACTTATTAAATAAGATTACTGACAGAAGAGATCTGACTATAAAAGAAGCGGGTTTCTTACTAGAGCAAGTTATTAACAGGCAATTAAATCCCAGTCAAATTGCAGCAGTTTTAGCAGGGCTTCGTACAAAGGAAGAATCTGTTGATGAAATAGTTGGATTTATTCAAACTATGAGAAAACATATAACTAAGGTCCATGCTCCAAAAGCTATTGATATTGTAGGGACCGGAGGAGACGGAACAGGAACTTTTAATATCTCAACAACAGCCAGTTTTGTTGTTGCCGGTTGCGGAGTTAAAATTGCTAAACATGGCAATAGAGCAACCAGCAGCAAATGCGGCAGTGCAGATGTTTTAGAGGCGCTGGGAGTAAATATCAATCTGACAAAAGATCAGGCAGAAAAGGTGTTTGAAAAAATCGGAATAGTGTTTTTATACGCACCTTCTTTTCATCCTGCCATGAAACAAATCGCACCAATTAGAAAAGAGCTGGGTATAAGAACTATTTTTAATTTTCTGGGGCCATTTTTAAATCCTGCAGGAACAAAAAAACAACTTTTAGGTGTTCCCAATGTCAGGATTGCGGAAAAATTAGCAAAAGTTGCAGCTAAGTTAAAATTTACACATCTATTACTGGTTACCAGCGAGGATAAAATGGATGAAATTACAACTACAACTAAAACAAAAATCTTTGAAATTAAAGGCAGTGATGTAAGATCATACACTATTTCACCAAAACAGTTTGGAATTAAATTTGCAACAATCCAGGAACTAATGGGTGGAAGTGCCGGGAAAAACAGCACAATTGTCAAAAATATTCTTCAAGGAAAGAAGGGTTCAAAAAGGGATATTGTAGTTTTAAACAGTGCAGCAGCACTGTATTTAGCTGGAAAAGCAAAAAATATAACTAACGGAATTTTACTTGCAGAAAAATCAATTGATGAAGGTCTTGCTAAATCTGTTTTGCAAAAACTAATTATAGAAACAAACAAGTATGCATAACAAATTGGAAGATATCATTATAAAAACAAGAGAGGATCTTATTAGGCGCAAAAAGCAGATTCCTTTGAGCAAACTAAAAAAGTTAACCGGTAAACACTTTAATCATTTGAATCGTTTATTTGCAAAAGCAATAAAAAATCCCAAAAATGGATCAATTGCAATTATTGCAGAAATTAAACTCTCGTCCCCTTCTGAAAAGTATTTTGGAAGCACAGAAAATATTCAAGCTCGGGCTAAAGAATACGAACAAGCAGGAACTGATGCTATATCTGTTGTTACAGAAAAACATTTTTTTAAAGGAAACCCTGCTTTTGTGCGTCAAATTAAAGACGCTGTATCTTTACCTGTTTTGCAAAAAGATTTTATTTTAGATCAATATCAGCTATTTGAAGCGAAAATTGCCGGGGCTGACTCAATTTTACTAATTGCAAGAATTTTATCTGAAAAAGACCTTGTTTGCTTAGTAGGAAAGACAAAACAACTAGGCATTACACCGATTGTTGAAATACAAAATATTGAAGATCTTGAAAAAGCACAAGCCTCTAAAACAGAGATTATTGCCGTAAATGCCAGAGATTTAGACAATTTCAAGGTAAGTATTGATAATGCCTGCAAACTTCTCCATAGAGTTCCAAATTTTTATACCAAACTGGGATTTTCTGGAGTATCAAAAAAAGTTGATGTAGAAAAATATAAAAAAGCAGGTGCGGAAGGAGTATTAATTGGCACAAGTTTAATGAAGGCTAAAAATATTTCACAATCTTTTAAAGAAATAACATTATGAAGGTAAAGGTAAAAATTTGCGGAATTAGATGCATTAAGGCAGCAAAAGTAGCTGTGGGAGAAGGCGCTGATTTTTTAGGTTTTAATTTTGTACCAACCTCCAAAAGATATATTGATCCTGCTCTGGCAGCAAAAATCATTAACTTGGTAGAAGGTAGGATCAAAATTGTTGGCATATTCCAGAACGCTGAAAGCGTATATGTAAATGATATCGCATCAAAGCTGGGTTTAAATTTTGTGCAGCTTCACGGCAATGAAAATGCTGAATATATCAATCAAATAAAGGTGGCTGTTATTAAAACTATAAATGTATATAATCAGTTGCAGAAACTCAATGTAGATTATTTTCTGCTGGATAGAGTTAAACAAGGAGAGGGTAAAATGGTTGATTTGAAAAAAGGAACACAAGTTGCCAGCAAGGTCCGCTTATTTTTAGCTGGCGGATTAACTCCTGATAATGTTGCTGGATTAATAAAAACAGTAAAACCATTTGCAGTAGATGTAGCAGGAGGCATAGAAACTGATGGAAAAGAGGATCTAAATAAAATTAAAGCATTTATAAAAAATGCAAAGGAGGTAGTTTTCAAGCAAAGCTTACAAACTTGTTTATGAAACATAAAGGACACTTTGGAAAATTTGGCGGAAGATATGTACCGGAAATGTTAATTCCTGCTTTGGAGGAATTAGAGAAAACTTATCTTGAAGCAAAGAAAGATGCAAAGTTTAAAAAAGAATTTAAACATCTTCTTACTACTTTTTGCGGAAGACCAACTCCATTAACTTTTGCAGAAAATATAACTAAAAAACTTGGCGGTGCAAAAATTTATTTAAAAAACGAAGGGCTAAACCCCACAGGAGCGCATAAGATTACGCACTGCGTTGGTCAGGCTTTACTTGCCAGGAAAATGGGCAAGAAAAGACTTATCGCAGAAACAGGAGCAGGGCAACACGGACTTGCCACTGCAACAGTAGCAGCTAAGTTTGGTTTTTCCTGTACAGTCTATATGGGAGAGGTAGACATCCAAAGACAAAGACCGAATGTTTTTTTAATGGAGCAATTAGGAACAGAAGTTGTACCTGTTAAATTCGGCCAAAGAACTTTAAAAGATGCAGTTAACGCTGCTTTAAAAGATTATATTGAAAATGTTAAAACAACCCATTATGTATTAGGTTCTGTAGTAGGCCCCCATCCTTTCCCAACGATAAATAGAGATTTTCAGTCAGTTGTTGGCAGGGAAATAAAAAAACAGATTAAAAAGCTAGAGGGGACCTTGCCTGATTATGTTATTGCCTGCGTAGGCGGAGGCAGCAATGCAATGGGAGCATTTACAGATTTTATTAGAGATTCAGATGTTCATCTGATTGGTGTAGAAGCAGGAGGAAAAGGAAAAAAAATTGGCGAACATGCTGTCCGTTTCCCTGGCGGAAGCATTGGAGTAATTGAAGGATATAAATCATATTTTCTACAAGACAGCGATGGTCAGCTGCAAAAAACACATAGCATCTCAGCCGGACTTGATTATCCGGGTATAGGTCCGCAACTGGCACAACTGCAAAACAGCAAACGCGTGGAGTTTGCCTCAGTTACAGACAAGGAAACACTTAAGGCATTCAGATTGCTTGCAAAGCTTGAAGGAATAATACCTGCCTTAGAATCTGCTCATGCAGCAGCACAAGCAATTAAACTGGCACCTAAATTAAGAAAGGATCAAATTATCGTAGTTAACCTTTCAGGCAGAGGTGATAAAGATTTGTTTATTGTGGCAAAAGAATTTAAAGATAAAAACTTCTTTCAGTTTTTAAAAGATTATCTTAAAGAAGAAAACAAACGAAAAGAAAACAAACATTAAGTATTTTCTATAAACTTAGAAAACTTAAAAATGAATTTAATTGACAAACAGTTGAAAAAAATCAAAAAGGAAAAAAGATTAGGGCTAATGACTCACGTTGTTGTGGGTTATCCTTCGCTTGAAGTAACAGAATCTTTAGTTAAAGTGATGGAAGCTGCAGGAGTAGATTTTATTGAACTGCAGATCCCCTTTTCCGATCCTTTAGCTGATGGTCCAACTATCATGAGAGCTTGCGAAAAAGCCCTGGAAAACGGTGTAAGAGTAGTTGATGCTTTTGAGTTGGTTCAAAAATTATCAAAGCAAATCAAAATTCCATTACTATTCATGGCTTATTACAACACTGTTTTTAAATACGGTACTGAGAAATTTTGTAATGATGCCAGAAAAGCAGGTATCTGCGGGCTTGTTGTCCCTGATATACCCCTGGAAGAAGAACATCAGGAACATTTTATAAAATATTGTAAAAAGGCCGGACTAAAAAATATTAGGGTTGTCTCCCCTATTTCAACAACAAATAGATTAAAGAAAAATGCCGAAATTGCAAGCGGGTTTGTTTACTGCACCACAAGACAAGGAATTACCGGAGCAAAAGATAAACTAAATCCAAATATTTCATCTTTCCTAAAAAAGATGAAAAAAGTATTCAGGGTTCCCATTGCTGTAGGATTTGGTATTTCCAAAAAAGAACACCTAAAACAACTTTCGTCCCTTGCTGACATAGCAGTAATCGGTAGCGCCATTATTGACATTGTAAACAAATCAGCCGGAAATACTGCGGAAAAGGATGTAAAAGATTTCCTCAATAGTTTAAGTTTATAAAGTTTACAAAAGTTTAAGTTTATAAAAAGGGGGGGGTCATTGACTTTTAGATTCAAATATGAGGAAATATCAGTCAGAATTATTAAATTGTAATAAAATGCAATAAGAAAGGAAATTGCCCAATGTATCCGGTAGATTCAAAAACAAAAAGCCCTCCCCTCAAAAGCAAAATATTTCTTGATGGAGGTGATCCCAACGAAACCAGAGAAATAATTAATCTGCTTGGTTTCCTTGACGGACAAACAACCAATCCGACCTTAATCTCTAAAAATCCAAAAGCCAGAGAAAAATTAGAAAAGGGAGGAAAATTTACTGCTAAGGAGATTTTTGAATTCTATAAAAAAATCGTACAAGAAATATCTCAACTAATTCCTCATGGTTCGGTCTCTGTAGAAGTTTACGCGGATAAAAACACAACAAGCCAACAGATGCTTCAATCAGGAAAAGAGATGTTTTCCTGGATTCCGAATGCCCATATTAAATTTCCTATAAATACAGCAGGTTTAAATGCAGCAGAGCAGGCAGTTAAAGAAGGGATAAGAGTTAATATGACTTTATGCTTCAATCAACAACAAGCAGCAGCTGTTTATGCAGCCACTCACCAGCCAAATACACCAAAGGATAGTTTAAGCGGTCTTAAAAATGTATTTGTATCCCCTTTTATTGGCAGGTTAGATGATAAAGAAGAAAACGGGATGGGTTTAATTAAAAACATTATTCAGATGTATAAAAGAAATGATCACCATGTAGCAGTTCTAGCAGCAAGTATCAGAAACCTGGATCACTTTTTATATTCCTTAACCTTAGGTTCGGATATTATCACAGCTCCTTATCTCGTATTAAAAGAGTGGGCAGAAGGTGGATTACAAATACCTGGTGTTGATTTTGTCTATAAAAGAGGTAATTTGAAAAATATTTCTTACCAAAAACTTAATTTAAATAATGATTGGCATGACTTTAATATCTCCCATGAACTAACTGATGCCGGCATAGAAAAATTTGCCAACGACTGGAATGCACTAATCAAGTAATTTAATTTTTAAATCATGCGAAACTTATAATTGTTATGTCTCACGCAAGAATACTTCCGATTTTAAAAAGTGTATAGTATGTCCTGGACAGCGTACAACACTTGTTTGACTTTTTGCCAAACCAGCGTATATAATATTTATAGTTTTAATATTTACAGTTTATGAATAAGGTTCAAACAAATTATTTTTGGTTTTATTTTACCACCATCATGGGGGTCGGCTAACGCTGTAAACAAATAAAACCTACAGCTTAAGACCTCCCGACTAGGGAGTTTTTTTGTGGGAAAATTAAAAATCAATTTATTACAAAAGTTAAGAAAAAAAAATTAAGAAAAATATGAATAAACGTAAAAAAACAATTAAAAACTCAATTATTATTGCCGGCCCTTGTGCTGCAGAATCCAAAGAACAAATTTTGGCTTCAGCTAAGGAAGCGCAAAAAAGAAAAATTGATTTTATGAGGATTTGTCTGTGGAAGCCTCGGACAAAGCCTGGTTTTGACGGGTTGGGAAAATCAGAAATACCGTTTCTGACTGAAGTGGTAAAAATGGGTATTAATCCGGCAATTGAAGTATTACTTCCTTCTCACGCAAAAGCTGTTATGGATGCTGTATTACCTGTATTAAAAAATGGGAAACTTCTCTTGTGGATTGGTTCCAGAAATCAAAACCATTTAATACAGCAGCAGATAGCAAAAGTTGCAAGTAAGGATAAAAGGGTAGTTCTTATGGTAAAAAATCAACCATGGGCTGATGAAAAACACTGGGAAGGAATCATAGAACATGTACTAGCTGGCGGAATAAGCCGGGATTGTCTTATCCTCTGTCACCGGGGATTTATACCTAACGGTCATAATCCACTGAAACTGCGCAACATGCCAGATTATGAAATGTCTATGAGGATAAAAATGAAAACCGATCTGCCGATAGTATTTGATCCTTCACATACAGGCGGATCAATTCCTAATATACTAGAAATGACCAAGCAAGCTGCAAAGCACGACTTTGATGGCGTCATGGTAGAGGTGCATGTTAATCCTCAAAATGCACTTACAGATGCTAAACAGCAACTAACATGGGAGCAGTTTGATAAACTGTTTAAAACATATAGACGTTAGCTATAGTTGCTTGTGATTACATTGCAAACATGGTTGCAATGGCGGGCGCTACGCTATAATTTTTCACTTTGTTCAAATTATGAAAAAAATCAAGATCCATATTAAAAATAGTGTGCACCGGGATTACCCTGTTTACATTGGGATAGATTTACTGGAGAAAATCAATTCTTTAATTGATCTTAGCAAATATTCAAAAGCCATAATTGTAACAGACAGAAATATCCCCTTAAAACTAGTACAAGATTTACAAATTGCTTTGCCAATAGCAAACTCTGTCGTAGTTTTAGGTAGCGGTGAACAAAATAAGGACCTGGATAATGTTAAAAAAATATTAAAAACATTGAAGAATTTTGGCTGTGATAGAAAATCATTAGTCATTAATTTAGGCGGAGGTGTAATTGGTGATATAGGCGGTTTTGCAGCATCTATTTTTATGAGAGGTATAGATTTTTTACAAATCCCTACTACCTTGCTTGCTCAAGTTGATGCCGGTGTTGGCGGAAAGGTAGGTATTAATCTTTTAGGAATTAAAAATTTAATCGGCACATTTGCTCAGCCAATTGCCGTAATCATTAATGTTAATACCCTATCAACTCTTCCCCGGAGAGAATTAATATCTGGTTTTGCTGAAATCATCAAACACGGTTTAATTGCCGATAAAAAATATTTTAAACAAGTTACATCCAAAAAACCGCAGGAATTTTCTCAAAAAGAGCTGATAGAAATCATTACAGGATCCTGCCGAATAAAAGCAAGTATTGTCTCGCAAGATGAAAAAGAAAACAATCTCCGTAAAATACTAAATTTTGGCCACACAATCGGTCACGCAATTGAAGCAATAAGTCAGGAAAATAACAAACCCCTGCTTCACGGCGAAGCAATCAGCATTGGCATGGTTGCTGAAGCAAAAATATCTAAACTTTTAGGACTACTGTCTGATGAAGACTGCGCAGTTGTAAAGCAATCCTTAAATAAAACAGGTCTGCCAACAACTTTTACAGCACCTGTCAACAACGTGATGGAAAAAATCAAATCTGATAAGAAAAATGTAAAAGGAGAATTCGGATTTACTCTTCTTGAAGGTATCGGCAAAGCAGTTATCAATAAAACAGCGGACAAGTCCGTTATCAGAAAGGTTTTATGAAAGTAATTGAATTAAAGCCTTTGCTAAAACCCGTGCAAGACGGTGTTAGCATCCCCAGTTCTAAAAGTTATACCAATAGAGCGCTTTTCATTGCTGCTTTGAGCGGATCAAAAGTAAAAATCACAAATCCTCTGATTAGCGATGATACCCAGGCTATGGTTGATTGTCTTAAGTCTTTAGGGGTTTCTATTTTAGAGAAACAAGATTACCTTGAGGTTTTTTGTAATTTAGGAAAAATTCCTAACCGTTCATATAATTTAAACGCTAATCTCTCAGGAACAACTTTGCGCTTTCTGTTGGCTTTATCAACAATCATTCCTGGCATCAAAACACTTTCAGGCAGAGAAGGATTAAATAAACGCCCTATCAAAGATTTAGTTTCCGGACTAACTCAGCTTGGTGCAAAAATAGAGCATCTAAATAAAAAAGGCTACCCTCCTGTCAAAATCCTTTCATCCAAACTTAATCCAGGAACTATCAAAATCAAAGGATCTGTCAGTAGTCAATATATCTCAGCCCTTTTAATGATTGCCCCATTGATAGGAGAAACTATTATTGAGATTTTAGGAGAACAAATCTCAAAACCATACATTGATATGACAATTGACATAATGAAAATATTTGGAGTTACATTGTCTAACGAAAAGTATAAAAAATATGTTATTCCCGCAAGTCAAAAATACAAAATTGCTGAGTTTAGTATAGAAGGAGACACGTCAAGCGCTTCCTACTTTTTCGCTATTGCAGCTTTAACTAAATCTGTTTTAACAGTTAAAAATATCAATCCCAACTCCAAGCAAGCAGATATTGTATTTCTCAAAATCCTGGAAAAAATGGGTAACGGAATAACTTATGGAAAAAATCAAATAACCATACATGGAAAAGGTGTAAAACCAATCAACGCCAACATGCAGGATTGCCCCGATCAAGTCCAAACATTAGCGGTTTTGGCAGCATTTGCCAACGGCATTACCAAAATATCCGGTGTTCAATCCTTACGGCTGAAAGAAACAAACCGGATTTTTGCATTAAAAAAAGAACTTAAGAAAATGGGTATAGCTATATACTCCACCCGCAATACACTTACCATACACGGAGGACATCCAAAACCAGCGCGCATAGATACCTACGGCGACCACAGAATGGCCATGTCTTTTGCTATAGCAGGAAGTTTGCTTTCCGGGGTAAAAATTATTGATCCGGATGTTGTTAATAAAACTTTTCCGCAATTTTTCGAAAAATTAAATTCAATCGGCATTAAAACAAAGGCTGTTGATTCCAAAAATATAGTGCTTATCGGCATGCGGGGAAGCGGTAAAACCACAATTGCCAAATTGCTTGCGGCTAAGTTAAACAAACAATATCTAGAACTGGACGAAATGATAGTTGAAAAAGCCGGTTTAACTATTGAGAAAATTGTTGAAAAACACGGATGGGAATATTTTAGAAAAAAAGAGTCACAAATTGTTCAAGAAATTTCTTCAACTAACGGAAAGATTATCTCAACCGGAGGAGGAGTAATTCTCAAAGCTGCAAATGTTGATGCTTTAAAAAGAAACGGAATACTTATTTTCTTAAATGCCTCTTTGAAAACATTAGTTAAAAGAATGGGAAATAATTTACACAGACCAGCACTAACTAGTAGAAAGACTTTGAAGGAAGAAATAGAAAAAGTGTTGAAGCAGAGAACTAAATTATATGAAAAAGCTGCAGATAAAATCATAGATACTGACAAGTTAGATCCAGAAAAAACAGCAAACTTAATTCTTTCAAAACTTATATGAAAACACGGTTTATTATTTTCCGGCATGGACAGACAGATTGGAATATAGAACATCGCCCTATGGGAAAGAGGGATATTCCGTTAAACGACGCCGGTAAAGAACAAGTCGAAAAACTGGCATTGAGATTTGCCACAGAACAGATTAATGTTTTTTACTCCTCCCCGCTCAAGAGAGCAAAGGAAACTGCAGATATTATTGCCGGTAAACATGGTAAACAGGCTATCATCATGAAAGATTTAATAGAGATGAATCTTGGAAAGCTCGAAGGAAAAACAAAAAAGGCGCGAATCGCAATGTTTCCAGAGTTTGATCCTGCCAATGACGTACAAAGGACAAAGATGGGTATGGAAACGTTTTCTGACTGGATACCAAAATTGGAAAAACAAATGGTTCCTGGATTGCTTAAGGTTCATGCAGGACAAACCATTGCTTTATCCACTCATGATCAAAAAATGAGAGCGATTCTTATTGCGCTAGGTATGCCGGAGGAAGTTAAAGGAGAAATTCTTAAAAATTCCGCAGTGAGCATTATTGAGATAGATAATGGCAAAGTTGACATTATTTGTCACAACGATACATCACATTTAGAATAAACATATGAATAACATTTCAGGGAAAACAAAAATATGTATGGTGATTGGTGATCCGGTTAAACACTCTCTATCACCTAAGATGCACAACTTAGCATATAAAGCTTTAGGGATAGACGATGAATTTGTCTTTGTTGCCTCTCAAGTAAAAAGTGAAGATTTATCTGATTTTATAAAAGGAGTAAAAGCAATGAATATTCAAGGAATAGCCTGCACTATTCCTCATAAACGCGGGATCATCAAATATCTAGACAGCGTTGACGAGGTGGCTCAAAAAATAGGTTCTGTAAATACTGTGGTTAACAGCGCTGGTTTATTAAAAGGATACAACACTGATTGGTTGGGTATTATCAACCCTTTAGAGAAAATTACTTCTTTAAAAAGTAAAACCGTTGCCTTAATTGGGGCAGGAGGAACTGCCCGGGCAGCTGCTTACGGCGTTACAAAAAAAGGTGCAAAGTTAACAATTTATAACAGATCTTTAAAAAAGGGGGAAAAATTAGCCAAAGAATTTGGCGGTGAAGCCTTGTCTTTACAAAACCTGGAAAAAATTAAGGATGCAGATATTATTTTTAATGCCACACCATTGGGCATGCATCCAAATGAAAATAAAACCCCTATCCCAAAAGAACTTATTAGAAAAAATCAAATAGTGTTTGATGCTGTTTATACACCCTCTGAAACAAAATTACTGCGGGATGCAAAAAGCGCAGGAGCACAAATTATTTCCGGAACAGAAATGTTTATTGAGCAAGGAGCTACTCAATTTAAACTTTTTACAGGAAAGGTCGTTCCAGTAGATGTTATGAAAAAGATATTTTTAAAACATTCACAATCTTTTTGTCTACCAATTTTAAAAGAGGGAAAAGAAGAGATATTAAAAATAATAAAAGACAATATTCATGATTTTGAATACTTTGAGGTATGGCTGGATTATATTAAGGATTTAGATGAATTTTTTATTAAAAACTTGATTAATGAATTTAAAGATAAATTAATCATAGTTTTCAGAAGAAAAAATTTAGAAACAATGAAATTATCCTTTGAAAAAAGAGTCAAGATAATCTACTTGCTGGAAAATTCTGGTTCGTTATTAGATTTAGACATTATTTCCCAAAAAAAAGAGCTAAGTCTTATTAGGAAAAAAGGGGTTAAGATATCAACTATTGTTTCATATCATAATTATCACCAAACACCAAATGACAGGAAACTTAAAGAAATTATTGATACAATAAAGGAATACAAACCATCGATTTTAAAGATTGCAACAAAATGCAACAGTTCAAAAGATGCACTACAACTTTTAAGATTGCTCTTGATGGTAAAAGAAAAAAATATGAAATGTATTGTTTTAGGAATGGGTGAATTTGGTATTATAACCAGAATTTTTGGATCGCTTTGGGGAAATGAATTGACTTTTACGCCAAAAAATAAGTTTGAATCTTCTGCTCCAGGACAACTTACAAAAAACCAATTGGAGACAATTTTTGGTATATTGTAGAAATATGGCTGGAAATACGTTTGGAAATTTATTTAGAATAACTACTTTTGGCGAATCTCACGGAGGAGCAGTTGGTGTGGTGGTTGATGGATGCCCTCCTGGAATTGAGATTTCAGAGAAAGAAATCCAAGTGGAAATGGATCGAAGAAAACCCGGACAAAGCAGTATAACTACTCCGCGGAAGGAAGAAGATAAGATAAAAATCTTATCCGGAATTTTTGAAGGTAAAACTACAGGCACCCCCATCCTGATGATTGCATACAACGGTGAGTTTAAGTCAGACGATTATCTTGGATTTAAGGATGCTTACAGGCCTTCCCATGCTGATTATACTTATGAGGCAAAATATGGGCTCAGGGATTGGAGAGGAAGCGGCAGAGCATCTGCCAGGGAAACTTTGGCTAGAGTAGCTGCCGGTGCTATTGCCAAAAAATATCTTAAACAAAAATTGTCAGTAGAGTTCATAAGCTATGTTGAGCAAGTCGGAGATATAAAAACTGATGTTGATTTTAATAATGTAACCCATACTGAGATTGAATCAAATATCGTCCGCTGTCCCGATCAAATAGCTGCAGAAAAAATGATAAAGCTGGTTGAACTTGTTAGAAATGAAGGAGATTCTATTGGAGGCGTTATAAGAGGAGTTATTAAAAATGTTCCTGCTGGCTTAGGAGAACCTGTCTTTGATAAATTAAGCGCTGATCTAGGAAAAGCAATGCTTTCCATTAATGCTGTTAAAGGATTTGAGATTGGTTCTGGCTTTGAAGGAACTAAACTAAGAGGCAGTTTGCACAACGATGAATTTTATATAGATAAAAATGGAAAAATCAAAGTTAAAACAAATAATGCAGGCGGAACTTTAGGTGGAATCTCAAGCGGTGAAATTATTTATTTTAGAGTTGCATTCAAACCTGTTTCAACAATCAGGAAAAAACAAAATACTGTCAGCAAAGAGAAAAAAGAAGTAAAGTTACAGGCAACAGGAAGATATGATCCTTGTGTGCTACCAAGAGCTGTTCCTATCGTAGATGCCATGGCAGCACTGGTTATTATTGATCACTATCTAAGACATAAAGCTCAAAATCTATGAACCAGCAACTAGATGACTTAAGAAAACAAATTGATGTTCTTGATGAAAAGATACTTATTTCTATTGCAAAAAGAGTAAATATTGTCAGAAAAATTGGGAAATATAAAAAGGAGCGGAAACTTTCTGTATTTGATAAAAAAAGATGGGATCAAATATTAAAGTCTAACCTTGAAAAAGGCAGAAAACTCAATCTCTCCGAGGAATTTATCAAAAATCTACTCAATCTTATCCATAAATATTCTCTGGATATTCAAGAAAAAATAAATAATGAACACGATTAAAACAGCAAAACGGTTAAATAGTTTCAGTGAATATATTTTCTCAAAATTAGGAAAATTGGTCAAAGAAGTTGAGTTAAAATCTAAACGGAAAGTTTTAAACTTTGGTCCCGGCAATCCTGATGTAGCTCCCAGTAAATTATATATAGATAAATTTTGCGAATTTATAAACGACAAAGATGCACATTTGTATCCGGGTTTTGGACCAAATAACGATTTTGCAAATGCCTTGATTGCTTGGTATAAAAAAAGATTTAATGTCACTTTAGGAAAATCAGAATTATTTCCTCTTTTAGGAGCCAAAGACGGAGTCAGTCTTTTGCCTTTTGCCCTTCTTGATGAAAATGATGAAGTATTAGTTCCTGATCCAGGATATCCAGCATTTTCAGACCCGGCTAAAATGCTTGGAGCAAAACCTATTTATTATGATTTAACACAAAAAACAGATTTCAAAATCTCTTTTACTCAACTTAAGACAAAAATATCTGACAAAACAAAATTTATCTGGATAAATTTCCCTGCCAACCCCACCGGACAAGTGGCTACACTAAAAGAGCTCCGCAAAATTGTTGAATTTGCCAAAAAACATAACCTAATTATCGTCTATGACAATGCTTACTCTGAAATCACATTTGATAACTTTATTGCTCCAAGTATTCTTCAAATTAAAGGAGCAAAAAAAATCTGTGTTGAAATTGGTTCTTTTTCTAAAACATTTTCTTTTGCCGGATTCAGGATGGGATGGATTGTTGGAAATAGCGAAATTATTCAGGCCTTAGCCAAGATAAAATCACAAATGAATTCTGGCCTATCTACCCCTTTACAAAAACTTGGCGCATTCGCTCTTACCAAAACTGATAAAAAATGGTATCGGGAAATGATCGTAAATTATCAAAAAAGAAGGGACATTATAGCAAAACATCTTAAAAAATTAGGACTTAAATTCTCCAAACCAAAGGGAAGTTTATATATATGGGCAAAAATTCCAGACAAAGCAAACAGTTCGGAAGAATTCTGTATGAAGCTTCTTAAAGAAAAACAAATACTGTTTACACCAGGAACTGCTTTTGGTGAAAATGGAGAACGCTTTGTCCGTATCAGTATTTGTGTGAACATTGACAATATAGAAAAATATTTTTAAACCACTTATGAAAAAGGTTAGCATCATAGGGTTTGGACGGTTTGGCCAAACATTATATAGATTAATTAAGGATGATTTTACTATCACTCTTTATGATAAAAAAAAGATAGATAATAAAAAGACAAATCCTGATAGGTTAACAACAAATACATCTGTTACAAGAAATCTGCATGAGGTTTACAGCAGTGAAGTTATTTTTTATTGCGTTCCTATTAGTGAATTTGAAAGTGTGATTTCCACGCACAAAAAGTATTTTAAAGATAATCATGTCTTAATTGATGTTCTTTCTGTCAAAACGCACCCTGCTGAAATTTTTAAAAAATACTTAGCAAACAGTCAAACACAAGCACTTCTTACCCATCCCATGTTTGGACCAGACAGCAGCAAAGACGGTTTTGAGAATTTGCCTTTAATTATCAATCAATTCATGACAAATGACGAAACGTATAAATTTTGGAAAAAATATTTTAAAAGTAAAAAGCTTCGTGTCGTAGAAATGTCTGCACAGAATCACGATAAAATGGCAGCCAGTTCTCAAGGTTTAACGCATTTTATAGGAAGACTGCTTGGTACATATCGTTTTAAAAAAACTCCAATTGATTCACTGGGAACCAAAAAGCTTTTAGAAATAGTTGAACAAACATGCAATGATACTTGGCAGCTTTTTACAGACTTGCAACACTTTAATCCTTACACAAAACCAATGCGTATTAGGATCGGAGAAATATACGATAAACTGTATAATCGTTTGCTTCCAACAAAAGCAAATCCGTATTTTACAACATTTGGTATTCAAGGAGGAAAAGGCAGTTTTAACGAAGAAGCACTACTGCATTATCTTAAAAAAGAGGGAATAAAAAAATATAGGATTAAATATTTGTATACTTCAGAAAACGTATTGCGCGCCCTACACAAAGGAGATATTGATAGAGGTCAATTTGCTATCCATAATTCTGTAGGAGGCATTGTTGATGAAAGCATAGAAGCAATGGCAAATTATAAATTTAAAATTATTGAAGAATTTGCTATCAAAATTTCCCATGCTTTAATGACAGGAAAAAATGTAAAATTTTCTGAAATTACTACAATTATGACTCATCCTCAAGTTTTAGCTCAATGTAAAGATACTCTTTTAAAGAAATATCCCGGCCTTAAACAAGTTTCTGGAAAAAAAGAGTTAATTGATCATGCTATGGTGGCCAAATATTTATCAGAAAACAAACTACCAAAACACATTGCTACTATGGGCAGTAAAATCCTAGCAAACCTATATGATTTGCAAATAATTGAAGACGATCTTCAAGACGCAAAAGAAAACTATACAAGTTTCCTGCAAATCGCGCGGATTTAAAAACACAACCGCTAAGAATTAAAAACTAAATAAACAATTTGTCAGATTATCCGCAATCAAACCAGTCAATTGACAAAATTAAACAAGCATTATAATATAATCCCATAATGTCTAAAACAACTGTAATAGATTTAAAAAGAGTTGAAAATTTAGCAAGCCTTCTTTTAATGCTCCTTACCGGAGTGCTTTTTGGGAGGTCTTTTTAGATAATTAAAATCTAAAAAAAGAAATCAGACCTCCTGAAAGGGAGGTTTTTTAGTGGAAAAAATGAAAGGAGGTGAATTATATGACATGTGAAAACAGAGGGGGGGGCATCCGACGCCTGCGGGACAAAAGAACCGAATCCATATTTCAAACCTCAAGATATAACAACCATAATACAAAATAGAGATAAAATTAGGAAACAAGTAATAGCAATGAACAGACGTCCAACTTTATTTCGCGATTGGGGGAATGTTTAACAAAAATCCGAGGAACAAAGTATTAAAATCTTGCATATCTTAAATCTTTATATCTTTCACTTTAAGCTGCAATTTTTCAAGACCATTGTAGGTATTAAGATCTAAATTGTATGCTAGATCTACTGTTTGGCCGGATTTTAAGAGGTTTATCCAATCACCCATTCCAAAAGCAATGGAATCAATTGCATTAGATCCTGAGTCGATATTTTGATTAGGACTCAGAATAGCAGAAGGAGAGGCTTTAAATTTTAAGTGTTTACCTCCTCCCACTGTCCTGATACCAAAAATCTGCATATTTTTTGTTGCAAAAACAGGTCTTCTGTTACCCAATCCAAAAGGTTCAAATTTCTCCAGCTTCAAAATTAAGTTTTTAGTTACTTGTTTACTATCAATTTCTGCTTCAATCTCTAAAATCCGCTCCCCTTCGGGAAAAACTTTACTGTATTCTTCAATTCTTTTTTTGAAAATTGATATATTTTTGCTTAAAATAGAAAATCCTGCCGCTCCTGGATGACCTCCAATATCAATTAAAATATCAGAATGTTTTCTAATTACTTCAACAATATTTACTCCGTCAATAGACCGGGCAGAACCTTTGGAAATCTCCTCTCCAACAGAGATAGCAATTGTTGGACAAAAATATTCATCGCAAACTTTCCCTGCCACAAGTCCTATTATCCCGGCAGACCAATCTTCGCTAAAAAGAACATGTATCTTTTCTTTTTTATCAACCAAAGATTTTGCCTGCTCCAGCGCTTCCGCGGTCATTTTTTGACGGGTGGTATTTGTATCAGCTAAAAGTTTTGCTAATCTTTTTGCTTTAACCGGATCTTTCGTACAGAGAAGTCTCAAGGAATCTATAGCATGTTCTAACCTGCCCATGGCATTTAACCGGGGACCAATCATATAACCAATTTCAAAAGACTTAATACTGGAAATATTAATACCGGATTGATTAGCAAGTGCAAGCAAACCTGGGTTTTTTGTTCTACTTAAGATTTTCAGTCCTTCAAAAACAAATGCCCTGTTTAAATCAAAAAGTGATGTGAGATCGCAAATTGTCGCAATTGCGACAAACTGCAACAACTCCTCAGCTAACTCTTTTTTAACCAGATCCCTGATTAAACACCAGGCAACTGCTGCTCCGCACATCTTGGTTGAATGAACTATTGCATATGCTCCGGGCCATAAAGGTTCATTTTTTTTCTTAACGGGGGTGTGGTGATCAGTAATTATTAAATCTAAACCTAAACTCCTGGCAAATTTTGCCTGATCCACTGCCGCAATTCCATTATCAACTGTCACCACAACAGAAGCGCCAGAATCCTTAGCAAACTGGAGTCCTTTATTTGATATCCCATACCCTTCTTTTTCCCTATGCGGAATATATGGCAAAACTTTTGCCCCTAAGGAGGAGAGTGCTTTATATAAAATTGCAGATGATACTATTCCGTCAACATCATAATCACCATAAACCACTATCAGCTTCCCCTCCTTAATTGATTTTAGGATTCTTTTACTTGCTTTCTTGATTCCGGAAATCTGCAGGTCTTTTTTAAAATTGGAAATCTTCGGATAAAAAAATTTTGCCTTTCCCTCGGCAGTTTTGATACCCCGATTTATCAATAACTGTTCAATTAAATCATTGGATTTTTTAGGAACTATTTTCCACTTCATTTTTACATTTTTAACTAGCAAATTGTACCATACCGCACCAGGGTGTAGAATGAAACTTATGGATTATTCACTACCTACCAAGGTAAGCAATATTTTAAATAAATTTTATAAGGCCGGTTTCCAAATTTACATTGTTGGAGGCGCAGTCCGTGATCTTCTAATGGGAAAGAAGGTTTCTGATTGGGACTTTACTACAGATGCAAACCCTGAAGAGATTTTATCTCTTTTCCCTGATGGATTTTATAACAACAAATTCGGCACAGTCGCAATTCCACTGAAAGACACAAAAAATCCCCAAGAAGAAGAAGAAGAAGAAGAAGAAGAAGAAGAAGAAGAAGAAGAGATTTTTGAAATTACTACTATGCGCAAAGAAGGAATATATGAAGATCACCGGCATCCTTTACAGGTTTCATGGACAAAAAAAATTGAAGAGGATTTGGCAAGAAGAGATTTTACTATCAATGCAATAGCGCTATCATCAAAGGGTAATCTGGTTGATCCTTTTCAAGGTCAGGATGATATTAAAAATAAGATAATAAGGTCTGTTGGAGAACCTGATAAGAGATTTAAAGAGGATGCTCTCCGCTTAATGAGAGCTATTAGGATTGCCACAGAATTGGAATTTAAGGTAGATCAAAAAACTTTTCAATCAATTAAACAAAATGCTTCTTCTTTAGAGAAGATCGCATTTGAGCGGATACGTGATGAATTATTTAAAATACTTTCCTCAGTAAATCCTCACATGGGTATGGTTATGCTTAGAAAAGCGAGGATAATACAAATCATTTTACCTGAACTTGAAAAATGCTTCGGTATAGCTCAAGAGGGACCAAAGCATGACAGAGTTTACGACATTGGCGAACATTCCCTTCTGGCGCTAAAGTACACTGATTCAAAAGATCCATTAGTCAAATTTGCTGCTCTTTTGCATGATATCGGGAAAACTAAAACAGTTAAAACAGAACCAGATGGCAATGTTACTTTTTACAATCACGATGTTGTTGGCGGAAAGTTAGCTTTAAACATTGCCAAAAGATTTAACCTGTCAAATAAACAAACAGATAAATTATACCTGCTGGTCAGGTGGCATTTGTTTACGGTTGACGAGCGGCAAACTGATTCTGCAATCAGGCGGTTTATTAAACATGTTGGACTAGAAAATATTGACGACATGATGGCTTTAAGAGTGGGAGATAGACTAGGCGGCGGCACTCAAAAAGCTGTTTCCTGGAGAATGGAAGAGTTTCAAAAAAGAATTAAGGAAGTTCTTAAAAAACCATTTTCTATCTCTGATCTAAAAGTTAACGGCAACGATGTAATGGAAACGCTCAACATAAAACCTGGGCCTAAAGTAGGTAAAATCCTGCAAAAGCTTTTTGAAGAAGTTTTGAAAAATTCATCAAAGAATAATCGTGAATACCTGCTAGAAAAAATGGGACAACCAATTTAATACCTAATTTAATAACCTAGTTTTTCTTCCCACCAAACAAGCAGTGCTGTAGCATTAAAGATTGAAGAATAAGTACCGGAAACAATACCAACCAGTAACGCCAGCACAAACCACCTTAGGGTTTCTCCGCCAAATAAAAGCATTGCCAGCAGCACAAAAACAACTGTCAAGGATGTATTAAAAGATCTGCCTAAAGTTTGAATGACAGATAGATTAGCAACATCAATGAATTTTCCTCCAATATGTTCAATCAAATTTTCTCTTATCCTATCAAAAACAACAATAGTATCATGCACGGAAAAACCAATAACTGTTAAAAGAGCTGTCACAGACAGGGTGTCAATCTCCACCCCATAAAATTTTCCCAGCATTGCAAATAAACCAATTAGTATCAGGATATCATGAATCAGCGCCACAACTGCAGCAATACCAAATCTCCATGAAGACTGAGGTTTGGGTATTTTTCTAAAAGAAAAAGCTATATATAAAACAATTGCCAAAGATGCCAATATGACTGAGATGAATGCTTTTTGGCTAAGCTCAGCTCCAATAATCGGTCCCACAAATTCTATTCTTCGCTCCTCTACTTGGCCAAATTTTTCGCCTAAATGCAGTTTAAGTTTACTTATCTTGCTTTGATCTACTGGTTTGGTACGGATTATATAAATATTGTCTGAAGAAACATTTATTTGACCAACTTCAATGCCTTGTGAGGAAATTTGCTGTTTTAATTCCTCCTTGTCTATATTTTTTTCAAATTGATATTCAAGCAAAGCTCCTCCTGTAAAATCTATCCCTAGTTTTAATCCGGAAGTAAAGAAAAAATATAACCCCGGTAAAATTACGAGTGTTGAAAAAATAAAATATAATACTTTAAACCGCATTAAATCTTTCATTTGTGTTTTTTGGCTTTATCTAAATCTTTGTGAAGTTCGTTTTTAAGATCCTCTATTGTTTTTTTGATTTTCTCTTCAACACTATCAATTTTTATATTTAAAAATTTCCAAAGCTTGCCATGATCGTCTTCCCTCAAATGATTCAAGAAAACTATTTTATCCTGCTTAGTAAGTTGCGACAAAACAGCATCTAAAACCATGTGATGCAAACTGGAATCTATTAACTTGGTAAGACGCTTTTTTTGTTCCGAAGACAAATCAAGCTTATCAAGCTCAACAATAACTGATTCTATTTCAACTAAATGACTGTAAAAATGTCTCATTTTTTATTAATTGCTTTTTTAATTGTAATCATTTTTCAATAAACAATCTGCTTTCTAAGATCCAAAGATAAAATTTCATGCTTCTCTCCTGACGCTAACCGGACCCAGGGGAACTTTATTCTCTGGGTCGTCTATAAAAAAATAAAGTACCGGGCCTTTTCTTGGTCCAGTTGCCAAACCTACCATGTCCATTACTTCCGGTGATCCTCCTAAATGTTTACCTGTCCATTC
>JAHIVD010000043.1 GCA_018816815.1 Patescibacteria group bacterium | reverse complement strand
GAAGCAAGTGTTGATTCAACCAGTTTTGCAGTGCTTTGCAGTTCTTCCAGGGATTGTGCAGGTACAGTAATATAGAGGGCAAATTGGAAAAACCGCTCAACCCCCCGGACAAGCTGGTCCTGCAGAGTCCGGGCATCTTCCAGGGCTACTTCAACTGCGGGGTCTACTGCTTTGCCCCGTTCAAGATCAGTTTGGATTGTAGCTTCCATTTCAGCTACTTTGCGTTTTAACTCGTCCAATACTCCTTGTGATTGTGATGGATAAATAAACATTGAAACAAGGAGTGAGTGATCAAAAGAGATCAACGGCTCAAGCCAATTAGACTCAACAAATCTGGGATAAGCTGATACAAAATAAGTTCTAAAAAAGCGGCTGTCTACTTTTAGATAACTAAACTCCACCTCTATCTCGCTTGGAGCAATTACGTCAGCAATTGTTAACTGGGGGACTGTTTGATCTGTTTGGTTTTTTTGAACCTTTGTCTTTTTAAACGGGTTTGATAATTTCATTCTGATAATTCCTCTACCACAAAAGGATGTGTTTTTGTGCCTTGAGTGGTTATTGGCGGATTTGTTTGCTGCGTGCTGGTTTGTATCGCAGGTTGCTGCGGTGTGGGATTAAAAGTTGGTTGCGTGCCCGATGGTCCTGAGCGAGTATTAGTAGGTTGAATGGGGTTGTTTAGTTTAACTGCTAATTCTTGAGGACTAATGATTTGGTTTGGTGTTTTTTCCTCAATTTGACCATTATAGATATTATAAAAAACTTCAATTAATTTTTGTTTGGTTACTTGAGATGCTTTAAGGCCAACTCTACCCAGTTGTCTGATAATTTGATCCCGTCTTGGTATTAATATTGTTTTCCTTTTTTGCTCCAAAGTTTCTTTAGACGGGGCAAGCCCAAGCTCTAAAGCAAAAAGAGGAATGACAATATAAAACTTTTTATCTAATACTTCATTTTCCTTGATTGTATTTTGGATAAATAATCTATACTTCGTAATCATCTGCGAAAGCAGCGGGTTGGTTTGGGCTTTACGAGCATCATCCAATATCTTAAGATAAGAACTGATATTTAGTCTTTCCGAATGGATAACGATTTGGATGCTGAATGATAAGGAGTTGAGCATTTGAGCAAACGCAGAAATGATGGCTACCTGTTCCCGGCCTGAAAGCAAGCCAAAATTAACAGCGCTGACATGCAAAACAAGTGCCCCTCCTCCGTCTTTCAACAAGAGCATGTCATCCTGAATATCTGAAATAGATAAATGTTGTTGTGTTGTATTCACTTTTTATATTTTTGAAAAGGCAAAGTCTTCGGCTCTGTGGTTCAGATCCGAAGCAGTCCTTTATTGTTTTGCTATAATTGTTAAAGGTTGCAACATTTGTCCGGTTAATTCAATCTGCAGCACGTCAAAAGTGTAATTGTCTTTTTCAAGCTCCAAAGTATAAGTTTCATTAGGCAGTGGTGTTGAGCCTGTAAATTGACCAAGTTTATTTGTTTTAAGGGCTCTGACCGGTAAACCCTCTTTGTCATATATAACTGCTATTACTCCTTCTAAATAATTATTGTTTCTGTCTTGAACAATGCCGTTTATCACATTTGGAAATGTGGTTAAAGCGACTTGTGCTTGTTTTGGTTTTGTAGATATTACTACCTTGACTTTTTCTCTTAAAACAGGTTCAGCGGTAGGAGCTTCAGGTTGGATTTCCGGTTCCTGGATTGACTTAATTTGCTGTTTTACTTCGGAAGCCTGATTCATCAGGTTTTTTAAATCAGTTAAAATTTTATTAACTTGCTGGCTATAGTCAACAGGCACAGACGTGGGTTGTGTTGCTTGTTGTTTAATTTGTGACAAAGTCCGCTCTGATTGGATAATCTTCATCTGTAGCTGTTGTGCCTCCCTGGCCAGATCTACTGTTTTATGAAGCTCTTCTTGTGTTGGCAGGGGTGTTGGGCGGACAACTTGGGGAGCAGCTGCAATAACTGCTTTTGCTTGGGGAGCATTTTGGATACCCGCATGATACATTATCAAACGGTTGCCAAACAACGGATTTTCTTTATAGGTTTTTCCGTTTTTCACCCAAACTCTTTTAGTGGGCGAATAAATTGTTTTTAAAAAAGCCACTAACCAGTGATCAAGGGCACGTGATCCAATAGGCACAAAAGCAAAAGCAACACCTAAAAGGATTGAAAGAATAACAATCGGCCAGGTTATGATTGGATAATCATATGAAAAAAGGACAAAAATTAGATAAGCAAAACCTGCGCCAGTGCTCAGATAGCCAAACTGTTTTAAGGTCATATCTCCAACCAGCTTAAATTGGAAACTTGTAACGTTTTGCGGAATTGGATGTACTTCTTCCATTGGTACTATCTATATACATCGTGAAAAAAATGATGGCAAGGACTACAAAACAGATCATTGTGTGGCAATCAGTATAAAAGTGAAAAATTTATAGTTAAAAATAGTAAAAATTTGAAATTTAAGAGCTTTTTTACTATTTTGTCCCTTCTTTTTAAGAATAATAATGCTTGGATGTAACTTAAAAATGTGCTGTAATTTAAGTCTAAATTATTTTGATACTTGAGAATTGATTATTTTATTGCTATTTTAACAGGGTGGTATCTTAAGTCGATATTTCGGCTAAGAGATAAAAAAGGGAATCCCGAGAATTTCGGGAACTGTGCCGCAACTGTAAAGTCAGGAGACCGACCACACTCGCGTTCAGTTTATATGAACGTGGTTTAGTCCCGAGCAGGAGCAATATG
>JAHIVD010000042.1 GCA_018816815.1 Patescibacteria group bacterium | reverse complement strand
GTAGGAGGAAATGTCTTAATTGATAAATCAGTCACTCAAGTGGATGCGGTCATTATCTCTTCAGGTAAAATCTACACTGCTACAAATGCCTCAGCCAATCCTATTGCCATCACCACCTGCAGCAGCTCATCTGTTCCTGCCGGGCAGCTGGTTGTAAACGGCAGCTTGATTAGCCTGGATTCATCCAAACCCATTGAATTCTGCCGGAAACTGGCTAACAACAGTCAACCTGCAGAACAGATTATTCATCAGCCAAAATATCTGATTATTTTAAGAAATTTGTTTGCCGATACCATGGAAAAATGGTCGGAGATCCAGTAGGAAATCCAGTGAGCGCTACCTCTACACCTCACAGAAAGTAAAGGCATTTCTGGCTAAATTAAACTCTGTGTTGCAATAACTAAAGTGTTAATGTAACAAAGCTCAAACAGGCAGACCGGCTTACACAAACCTGGAATTACTTCCTGGAATACTTAAGGTTTTAAGGTCAGGCTCAAGATGGAGAGACCTGGATAACAAAGATTACCCGTCAGGTGTAACACACTGGAGAAGATTAAGGTATTGGCAAAAACACCATGGTTTTGAAGATTTATGGGCACATATCCTTGAGCTTCTTTTAAAGGAAGGAAAGTTAATGCTGAAAACCTCCAGTGTTGATGGAACACTCATTCCCATCTTTGCTTTCAAGGATATCACCAGTTACTCAGGTAAACACCACAAGATAGGTACAAAAGTATCTGTAGTAGTTGACGAAATTGGTATACCCATATCAAAACTGGTTGATATTGGGTCTGCCCATGATGGGCCACTGGCAATCCCAACCATCCAAAGGGTTCCTGCAAGAATACTTAAGTTAATTGAATTGCTGCTGGCTGATAAAGGTTATGATGATCAAAAGATCAGATCCTTTCTTAAAAGTATTGGTATTGCCTCAGATATTCCACAAAGGGAGTTACCCATGAACCGGCAGGAGAAAGTGCTCCTGGCTGCAAAAGACCAACTTAAACAGAAAGGCCAAAAGAGTAACCCTAAAAGATTTGTGGTTGAGAGAACCAATGCCTGGACAAAATCATTCAGAAGATTAAGGTTTAGGTTTGACTACAGCTTAATATCATTTACAGCCTTCTTAAATCTGGCATTTGTAGTTATCTGTATTAGAAAACTCATTCCTTAAAAGAAAAATCTGAAATCCCAAAGCCGGATTACCCAACCATAACTATAGTTTTGAAACCAGTTCCCGGACAGCGTACAAGTCAAGTTTGACAGACCACAATATCTTGTGCTATATTCCGCAGTACGTTAGGTAATTTGTTTTTTCCTGCCACTGCCCAAAATTGAAAAAGGGTAAGGTATGAAAAAAGTAATATTAACATCTTCATTATTAATAACCGCCCTGATTATCGCTTCTCCTGTATTTGCCCAATCTGCCGATGTTTCCAAAGTCCAAAGTTTTATTCAAAACATTATCCAGATTTTTGTTACTCTGGCAGGCCTGGTTGCTACGGCATTTTTAGTCTGGGGAGGGTTTAGATATATGACCTCATCAGGTAACCCGGAAGCGCTGGACGGCGCAAAGAAAACTGTCATGTATTCGGCAATCGGTCTGGCAATAGTTCTAGGAGCATATGTTCTTTCAAACATTATCACCCAGGTTGCTACTTCTGCCTTCGGCACTGCTCCTTAAAGCCTGCCCAAAAATTAAACATGAAGTTTTTGTCAGCTTCTATAGCAGTACTTTGCTTACTCTTAAATCCCGCATTATCTTTTGCGGCTACAACAAATTCTGAAATAACAGCCTTTACCAACCAAACCCTAAATACCTTGTTAATTTTTGCAACCGCTGCTGCCACCTTTTTTCTGGTGAGAGGAGGCTATGTGTATATCACCTCAACAGGAAAACCGGATGCCCTGGAACACGCAAAGAAAACTGTCAGAAATGCCCTAATAGGATTGGTAATTATAATTGCCGCTTCGGTTTTTTCATCGGTGCTTCAGGGAGCTTTTGATACGCCCAGTCAGGAAACATCATCTGCCCAGCTGAATCTTGCGCCAATTCAGCCTGTAGAACCTTCAGGCGGCTTAACTCAGGTACTTTTAGATGCCGTAGCAGGATTCCTGCAGAATATAGTACAGTCCGCCACAGAACCTCTGACGGATGGGATTATCACTTTTCTGACCACAACTCCGTCTATCCTTACCAACTCGGTTATTTTTAACTTTTGGCTGGTCATGGTGGGAATTACCGATTCCCTTTTTGCTTTAATGATTGCTCTTTTAGGATTTCATTTCATGAGCGCTTCAACATTCGGATTTGAAGAAATTGAGTTTAAGCATTTACTTCCGAGAGTGGGTCTTGCCTTTCTCGGCGCAAACATGTCCATATTCCTTTGCGACTGGATTGTTTTATCATGCAACACCTTAGTTACGGCAGTACTTAATGCAACAGGAGGTTTAAACAGCGCCTGGATACAAAATGCTTTTACTCCGGCTTCAATCGTTACAGGCGCAACGCCACTAATCATATTTATTTTTATGATTTTATTTGTGATTGTTTCAATAGTTCTTCTTTTATTTTATGTAACAAGACTCATCGCTGTTGCCCTGGGTGCTGTTATGTCTCCTCTGATCTTTCTTCTCTGGGCTGTTCCCAAATTTGCAGATTTTGCAGAAGTTTCAGTTAAATCTTATATAACAGTAGTCTATACTGTCTTTGTCCATGTAGTTATTATTCAGCTTGCCTCATCTTTCCTGACCATACCCGGATCATCCGGCGCAAACTCGCTTATATCAATTCTTGTAGGGATCGGACTGCTGTTTACCCTTCTCAAGACTCCGTCAATTATGATGCAGCTTGTTTTCTATAACACCGGACGCGGTGTGGTTAGAAAAATAGGAGGCCAGATTATGAATGTTATTTCATCATCTTCAAAAGAAGCTTCAATGGCAAATAAAATGGATAGTCCTAAAACTACACCAAGGAAGGCTGTAGCAGCATGAGGACAACCGTCATTCCGGCTCAAATTACAACTGTTGAAGATAAGATAGCGGGAAACTTAAACTTTACCCAGATACTGCTTTTAATCGCGTCCCTTTTTATAGATACGTTTATCTATGCTGCACTTCCTGAAAGACTGCATTTTACTTTATATAAAGTTCCCCTGATGGCAGTTGCAACGTTTATTTGTTTAATCCTTTGCATGAGGATTAAAGGACGGGTGATGCTAAGCTGGATATTTCTTCTTTCTTCATATTATTTCCGGCCAAGGTACTATCTTTTTAATAAAAACGATCTCTTCGCCCGCGAAGAGATAATCTTTGTTCTTGAAACTAAAAAACATACTAGAACAAAAGCTCTCAATCTTAAGAAAGCCAAGCATAAAAACCTATCATTTGCCGACTTTATTAAAATGCAGGCAGCGCCGGCTAATCTCCACTCAAGATTAAGTTTTAAATTTGACAGGAAAGGAGGCTTTGATGCAACTGTTTCAAAAATCGAAAGCTAAAGTATCCTCAAGAAGACAAATAAGGATTAAAGAAGTCAGAGACGGAATATTAGTTCTTCCCGGAAATAAGTATCGTGCAATCCTTGAGACTTCAGCCATTAACTTTGAGCTAAAAAGCGAAGATGAGCAGGATGCGCTGATCGATAACTTCCAGAACTTCTTAAACTCTCTTCCCAGCTCCCTGCAGATACTTATACGCATCCGGGAAGTGGATATTGACAGGTATTTAGAGGAGTTTGCCAAAAGCCAGCCTAAAGAAACAGAGAAAGTCTATAAAAGACAGGTTGAAAGTTATTGCGGGTTTATTAAAAACCTGGTTTCAGGCAATAAGATCCTTTCAAGAAGATTTTATGTGGTCATCCCTTATGAGCCGCAGGACCATGAGCATGATTTCAGCCTGATAAAGGAACAGATGCAGCTTTCCATAGATATTATTTCCAAAGGACTGGAAAAATTAGGCATGAAAACAAGGGAACTGAATTCTTTAAAAATCCTTGAGCTTTTCTATCATTTCTACAATCCGGACAAAATTAAGACCCAGTTCTTAAAAGAGGAATCATTTGAAACCGAGAGCAAAGGAAGCCATGCTGTTTAATTTAACTGAATCGCTCAAGGCAAGAGCTAAAAGGAAAAAGCAGAAAAAACAGGCTTTGCAGTACCATTTCGGCAACCAGGATCAGGTTGATCTTATTTCATACTCCGGACTGGAAGAGAAGACAAATTATTTAATTATGGGGAATAAATTTGTTCGAACACTTTTTATCTCCGGATACCCGTATGTGGCCTCAACAGGATGGTTAAATATGCTTATAAATTTTAACCATGACGTTGATATCTCCTACCACATTGAACAGATAAACCCGGTATTCGCACTCCCTAAACTAAACAGGAAGATTACCGAGCTTGAATCAACCAAAAGATCAATGCAGCAGGCAGGCAAGATAATCGGTTCTGAAATTTCAGACCCGCTGGAATCCGCGATAGAGCTTAAAAATAAAATTCAAAGAGGGCAGGAGAAACTGTTCCAGGTATCCATTTATATAACCGTTACCGCCGATTCATTGGTTGAACTTAATAAAATAACAACCCTTTTGGAAACGCTGTTATCAACCAAGCTCTTTTACACCAAAACTGCCGTTTTCCAGCAACTTGAAGGTTTGCAATCCGTTCTCCCCAGAGCGGAAAACCTTTTATCCCAAAAAAGAAACCTTGATTCTTCATCCACCGCCCTAACATTTCCATTCACTTCATCGGAACTTGTCCAAGAATCAGGCATACTCTACGGAATAAATAAATCAAACAATTCCCTGGTTATTATTGACAGGTTTTCCTTAAACAATTCAAACAGCATTACTTTTGCCCAGTCGGGGTCGGGCAAGTCATACAGCGCGAAGGTGGAGATACTCCGCCAGCTTATGCAGGGCACAAAGGTGATTGTGATTGATCCCGAACGCGAGTATAAACAATTATCCGAATCTGTTGACGGAACCTATATAAAAATGTCTGCCAGAAGCAAGCAAAAAATAAATCCCTTTGACTTCACCACAAATTCATACGGAAGCAAAGAAAATCTTGTTGAGCACATTCAGGATTTAACCGAAATCATCTCTCTTATGGTAAGCGGCTTAAATTCCGACGAGAAAGCAATCGTTGATAAAGCGATTATCCAAACATATAAACAGTTCAGGTATTCCATGAAAGAAAAACCAAAACCATCCAAGAAAAAGAAAAAAGCCAAGCGTGGAAGACCAAGAAAACTACAAGCATACCCGCTGCTCAAGGACTTATATAAGACCTTAAAGGCAATGAAGCAAAGAAAACTCTACACAAGACTGGAGAAGTTTGTTAAAGGCTCCCTGGGGGGTGTTTTTGACTCCCAAACCAACATTGCCCTAGATAACAGGCTGGTTATTTTTGACATTAAGGATTTGTCGGAATCCTTAAGACAGATTATGATGATGGTCGTAGCCAACTTTGTCTACAACCAGGTAAAAAGCAACCCTCAAAAAAGGCTTTTGGTTATAGATGAGGGTTGGATGCTTCTTGCTCATGAAGAATCTGCCCGGTTTGTTTCAGGACTGTCAAGACGCGCCAGGAAATATTACCTCGGAGTATCTATAATCTCCCAGCAGGCTAATGATTTTCTAACTTCGGAGTATGGCAAAGCCATTGCTTCCCAGGCTTCCTTAAGAATTCTGATGAGACAGGACACAACCACCATTAAACAGGTATCGGAAGAGTTTAAGCTAAGTGAGTATGAGCAAAAATTTCTTTTATCCTGCGATAAGGGCGAAGCATTGGTTATTGCCGACCAAAACCATGTAGCGATTAAAGTGGTAGCTTCTGAAAAAGAACATCCTTTAATCACAACATCGCCGGCGGAGAAATCCCGGGCGGCTGATAAATGAACCTCTTATACTTTAAAGCCCTTTCCGCACTCTTTTCAATGAAAAAAGAATTAAAGTATGTTTTCCTTGCTTTCGGCTTAGCCGCCGCCGTACCTCTTATTGCCGTTATTCTTCTGACCCAAATCGGGCTGGATATTATCTCGGATCAACTGGCAACCGTTAATGAGGCTACCCAGAATGTTGAAATACATGATCCTGTTACCGGTGCAACTACCCCGATAGAAATCACAGTTGTTTGGCCTGTAACAGGAGTTATAACTCTGGAATTTGCACAATCAAGCCTCTTTCAGGTTTTTCATACAGGAATTGATATAGCCAATCCTTACGGATGGATTGGAGATCCGATTACTCCGTTTATGGACGGCAGAGTTACATACGCCGGCCAGATATGGTGGGGATACGGAAAACACATTATAATTGACCACGGAAACAATATCACATCGGTTTACGGGCATTTTGATCAGATATTCGTAATCCCGGGCCAGCAAGTCACAACAGGACAAATTATAGGAAGAGAGGGGTCAACAGGCTGGTCAACAGGTCCCCATCTTCACTTTGAAATAAGAGTATATGGAATACCGGTTAACCCGAGAACATTTTTAGGTGACGGCGACCCTGTATAATATAAATAATAAATACTTATGATACATGCAAAAACCGAGAAAAGGGGAATTGGGCATTCGCCGATAATTGCTTGTAAAACAAGAAGAAACAGACTCGTGACGGTATTTTTGGCAATATTTTTCGGAGACCTCGGCCTGCATAAATTCTATCTCGGCAAAGCCATGTGGGGACTGGTTTACCTGTTTTTCTTCTGGAGTTTTATACCTATGGTTATCGGTATCATAGAAGGAATAATCTATCTGCTTATGTCAGATAAAGAATTTGAAAATAAATATTCTTAAACTCTTTTTATTCATAAAACTATAAAAAGCTTGGGTTTTCTATTTCCTTAATTTTAGGATCCCAAAGCTTCCATTTTCCACTAATTTTGAAGCTACTAATTTTTGTTTTAAAGTTGCCATATATTTATTTTACTAGTTTAAACAAACCTGTGGGGGGTAAGATTATTTTACAGGACTAGTCTTTTCATAAAATATTTGTCTCAATTTATTAGTTTCAGTTTCGTCAAAATATCCTATATTTTCTGGTGTTTTATAAGCTTCTCCTTTATTCCACCATTCTGCTGCTCTAAATTTATTATCTACTAACTCAAAAACCTGTAAATTCCAAGGCCTTGCTTGGTAATGACTCTCTCCTTTTTCTGAGTCCCATTTCCAATCAGCAAAAAGCAAATCTAAAGTACCATCATTATTGAGATCCCGCATTTCTGAGAAGTTCGAGTCACCTGTGATAGGAAAAGAGTATTTCTTATTGCTATTTTTACCAGTTACATCAATACTGCTTTCTTTATCATCTTTTAATGGATAGCCAGCAATGGGTTGAAATTGTCCGTCTTTAGTACCAAAGATAACCATTCCTTTAAGCCCGCTGCTTCCACCCCAATCAATTCCCCATTCAGCTATCAAGTAGTCTTTTATTTTTATAATTTTAGATACCCAAATTATATTACCCTTATCAAATTTACCATCAGCTGCATTAGTTTTAAAACTTATCTCATAGATTAACTTTATCTTCTGATTGTTTAAATCTTGAATAATTACAGAGGGTGTAGCTTTTTCATCAAACAAATCAGATGAACCTTCCCCACAGCAAATTGTATTGGAATTAGCAGATATAACAAGTAAATTTCCAAATGGCCAAGTTTTTAAGGTAAATTTATTACTATATTGCTGTTTTAGAAAATCACTTAAGGTCTGTTCTTTAGTGAAGTGGTTTTGTTTGAAATAGGAAACTAATCCTACAGAAATTATTAGTAATAAAAATATCCATACAAATTTATTTTTCATACTTCGAAACGGCAATACGGTATTTGCAGAAATCACAATCACTACCGCTGTCGGGCAGTTTATCAGATTTTAAGCATTTTATGGCATCTGAAACAGTCCCTCCAACCCAGCTGTCATCACCTTTGTATGGAAGAATTTTAATATCAAATTCCAGTTTAGCGTCAAAGGCTTTTTTGTCCGTATTGCCGTTGCAGTAAACAAAATATCCGGTATCTGAAACTTTAAAACCGTTTTTCCTGAAAAGCCACTGGTATATTTCCATCTGCCTTTTATATCCGATCTGCCAGTCTGCATCTAATGTTACTTCCTCCTTTTTTGATGTAGCTTTGTAATCCACAATTATCAGTTCTCCTTTTTTGTTTATCCAGAGGTCATCCACACCTCCTGTTACCAGTATATTTGTATGGTCTATCTGAAAAGTGATCCCGCCTCTCAGAGAATCCCTCCATTCATCCAGTTTTTCATGAGAGAGTGGGACAACATCAACTTTGTAATGTTTCATTAAAGGATGTTTTGTGCCATTTGCCCGATGTATGTCAAACTCTTTTTTTAAAAGTTTATCAACAGCGGAGTTAAGGGAAAAAGGAAATCCGGGAGGCTGAGCAACTCCTAATTTTCTATCAAGATAAAAACATCTTGGGCAGGAAATAAACAAGTCTATCTTCCCTCTGCTTAACCTGAACAGCTCTTTTGAGTTTTTATCATACAAATTGCGTTTTCGGTTTGGATTGTAATATTGAGACATATATTTTATTTTCTAAAATGGTAAATCGTTTAGATTTCTTTCCGCTGTTTCTTCAGTATCGACTGAACTTTCCTCATCAGTAATTTTATTCTCCTCCATAAACTTTTCCACTTCTAAAAATTCCTCTGGGACTTTATTATTTTCAACACTCATTGCCCATTCATGGGCGTTTTTAACTTTTTCCGCATCATCTCCTTCGGGTAATCCTAGAAATTTCTCAAGATTTGGGTCTATCTCTAAACCTTTACCACCGCTTTTTGCTTCAGTAAGTAAATCCAGATGATCTAGGTTGCCGTCTTTATCCCAAATCGCAAAATAATCATCAAATCCAATTAACTTACAAACACCGACAAAATACAACACTCCGCTTTTCCCTCCACACGAGATTACCGATATACCCTTCTCATCAATATTGATACCCCACTTTTTCTCACAAAGTGTTGAGAATAATATTTTGTCAGAATCACCCTCAACAAAAAGCACCTTGCGAGCAAAGAAAAGCTCATTTCGTTCGGGATTAAAGTGTGTATATATGCGATATTTTTCCTTTTCAGCATTTGCCGTATTAAATGCATCGTTTTTATCCAAAGCAAAAGTACCTTGATTCTCATTCTTTCTAAGTAAAATTAAATCTTCTGGTCTTACGGCATCAACAAAATTTGGATTGTGGGTTGTATAGAATATTTGCGTATTTTCTGACAGCTTGATGAAATTTTTATACAATGCTCGTTGCGCTGGGGGGTAAAGATATATTTCTGGTTCTTCTATACCAAAAATTACCTTTCCACCCATGAGTTCAGAGTAGGTCTGAAAAATTGAGATAAGAAGTAGGTTTTGCATTCCCGCACCAACTTCATCACTATCAAAATACTTATCAGGAAACTTCTCTTTTACATGTATTTGAAGAGTTTTATAAAACCAATTGAGATTGTAAATATCCAAAACAGGGTCAAATTCATTTGCCAATCCCGCACTATTTTCTTTGCAATATTTTTTGAAAGTATCTACGAATTTCTTATAAGTAACCTTATCAGTCGAGAAATCATCCTCAAGAAATTCCTTTGCGGGTTTTATTTTTTCGGCAAATTCATCTTTTAGATTTTTCTCGTCGCCTTCGTACTTTGTAATGTAATTCTCATAGACAAGCTTCATCAGTTTTCCGAGCATCGTCCATTGGCTAACCCTTAGCTCTGATCCAAGCTGTCTTTCGGAGGGAATAAGTATGAAGTGGCACAGTTTCTTGAATTGATCGTTGTCATAAAATGGTTTATCCTCGTTACCGTTGACACTTGTTTTTACAGAAAGTTCCGGCTCTAACGTCATTTCTAATTTTACGCTTGATATATTAACCTCATAACCGTGCTTGTTAGTAAATTGAATCGGGCTTGTAAATTCGACTTCGATAATAACCGGTTGAGTTATGTCATTAAAAAGCTCGCGTGCAACTTTTGCTTTCGTTGTCCAGCCTTCTCCTAAAATGAGGTCAAGTGCGCGCAATATGTTTGTTTTACCGGCACCGTTTGGACCTATGAGCGCACACAAATTTTTCGGCTCAATTGTAAGCCCGCTGATTGAGCGAAAATTTTTTATTGTAAGTAATTTTATAAACAAATTATTTACCCTCCACAATCTTACTTTCTTCCAGCGCGAAGCTGTAGAGTTTATAAGCAGAGCTTCTCAGCTTGCTTATAGCTTGCTGATAAACTGATTGTGTCAATTCTAGCAAAAAGTTAGATTGCATGATAGAGTAATTAGGGGAGGCTTGGTAGGAAAATTAACGGAATCAGAGGAAAAGAAAAGGTGTAAAGCCCATGAACCACTAAGGGTTCAGGGTCATATACCAAAGTGGTATATGACTATATCGCCTGGAGGGTGTAAATTGGGGTTACGCTTCTACTATTTGACAAGGTAGAATTCTAAGATCATATACTACTCATAATCTGCCATGGATAATTTTATAACAGATGAAATAAAACAGGAATTTAAGCCGGAAAGCAGATGGTTTAGAAAGATATGGCGAAAAACTATTCCAACTAAGTTAAGAAAGCCTATATTTGTAGGAATATTTATTTTAAGTTTAATTATAAGTATTTTGACAATAATCGGAATATGGCAAGGAGTAGTAAATTTTAATTTAAGTTTATTAAATAAATCAGTTTCAAATCAGTCGGGAATTCAGCAATCTGGTAATAATAACTCTATAGTGTTATCAGCAAATACGCAATGTTTATCGCGCTATTGTAGTGATTTTAAAAAAGACGATGATTGGGTCGGAAAAAATAAATTCGTACCTATACAAGAAGACCCTTTAATTCTGAAATCTCCAAACTCAGAGGCATTACCAGGGGCAACAATGTTTTATAAGAAGGATGTGGGCAATTTTACGGCTAAAGCCTTCATAAGTCCACAAGCTACAAGTTCTGCTAATCTAGTGCTTTCCTATGGATCTTTCTATAGATGTATATTAGGTGATGCCGATTACGAACTAATCACTTGTCAGATTAATCAATCATACCCGAAGGTCCCCGAAGATTGGGGATATTTTGATAAAGATGGAGGTTTGCATGGCAGAAATAAACAATACCAAAAACGTCCTTTTCAATCCCAGAATGAATTAGAAATTAGGTTCGAGCAGAGAACAGATGCTAATAACACTATTATTTCTATAAAATTAAATGAGCAGGTACCGGCAGAGTGGATATTACCTAAGAAATTTCAAGGATTAACTAGGAGTGAAAAAATAGGAATAGGATTGATAACAAACGCCTATGATGATGCACAAGCAATATTTAAGCATTTTGAGCTTAACTCTCAATTATAAATGAAAAACTAAAGGCCAGCCTAGTTTAGCTTCGACTGGTCTTTCTATCTGCTTTGCACAATATGTCAATATCATCACATAGTAGCGCTTTGCTATGATTCGATCAGAGGCTAACCCCTGAGTCTCCAACACCTTCCCCAGGTCTCCGATAGAACAAAGACAGTCCCGACTTAGGTTCCGTGACAAGAATTCCTAATCTAAAAATACCAGTTTTCTGCCTATCAACTAAAGTCTCAAAGCCGTCAACTTCAAGATTAGATTATTCTTTCTTACCTCGCGTGCTTACGGATCTCAAAATTTGGGTTAACATAATCAACCCTCCTTTTTCCTCCCGCAAAGGGATTATCAATAATTTATCTTAACTCTTGCTTCTTGTCAAATTTTAAGAAAATCTATTTTTTGGAACAAAATAACTCAATCAGAATGCACACAATCATCCTCAAAAACGGACTCAATATATTCCATATTGACTTCAAAAGATAATACCGT
>JAHIVD010000041.1 GCA_018816815.1 Patescibacteria group bacterium | reverse complement strand
TTTAGCTATAGCATTAATATCAGCTTTTCTTTTAGCATCCCTGGCTCCTTTTTGGACACCTGTAAAAACAACAATACCAATTACTGAAAGTATAGCTATTATTGAGATAACAACCAGGAGTTCAACTAAGGTAAAGCCTTTTGATGAATGGGCAGACATACTTTCATATTATACTTTTCCAAATCTTAGATCAATACGACAGAACTCCTGATAGATAGATAGTATTTTTGCTTTAATCTTCATAATAAAAATCTAAAAATTCTTTAGCAGAGATAATTTTTATGTTTCTAAACTTTTTTAGCGAAAGAAGATGCTTTTTGTCCCCGGAAATGATATAGCCGGCTTTTGCCTCCAGCGCAGCTTCCAAAATCTTATTATCCTGATCATGAACCCTGATGACTTGGATAACAACTTGGGGAGAAACCAGGATAGCAAACTCACCAATCCCTTTTATAACCTCCTCTACTTCTTCCTCTGTCCAAAGAAATTTATTCTGAAGATTTCTGGCAACCTCTAAAAGTATGTGATAACTTGTAAAAAGTTCTACTTCTCTATTCTTAGCCAGTTCTAAACACTGCCTTGGGTTACCGCCAAAAATAATTGCAGAAAGATAAATATTAGCGTCAAAGATAACTTTAACTTTTTGCTTCATGGAGTATATGATCTATATCATCTTCCGAAGTTATCTTAAAATCCCTGGCAGTTTTTGCTCCCCTTTGATAAATCCTCTGCCATCTCTTTTCTTCAGATGCACTATCAATTAAAGAAGAGATAAAAGCACTTCGGGATTGACCACTTATCTGACGGCTTTTTTCCAGTTTCAAAGCTGTCTTTTTAGGAATTGATATCGAAATAACATGTGTCGTTCTTTGAATTTTCATACAGTGTAATAATAGTTTATTTCTTAAATTTTGTCAATAAGTTGTATGAAGACGAAAAATCAACAGAGAGACTGCAACATTGGTCTGCAGTGCTTTACGCTCTGAAATGTGAATACGGATTTGACTAGCTGTCAGTCTTCAGCTATCCCGATTAAATCGGGACAACTAAGAGCTAACGACTAGCCGAAGGCTACCAAAAAATCTCAACCATGACCATTAGTACTCCTAAGCTAAACACCTTGCAGTGCTTACACCGGGAGCCTATCAACCTAGCCTCTGCTTTCGCTTTAGCAAGGTCCGCCTTTAACAGCGACGTCGTAGTCTACGACGGGTCTTATAGATACCTCATCTTGGGGTCTGCTTCGTGTTTAGATGCTTTCAGCACTTATCAGTTAGAAACGTAGCTACCCTGCGCTGCCACTGTAGTGACAACAGGCACACTAGAGGTTTCCTCATTTCGGTCCTCTCGTACTAGAAATAACTCCCCTCAAGTATCAAAACGCCCATACTGGATAGAGTCCGACATTATTGTAATCACAACCGTATAAACTGATTGTGAGCTTGCTAGTTTCTTTTTCCTGCAAGCTCCCCCGATCGCTCGGGAGGTCCGACCATATCTTGTACGTTCATATAAACTGAACGCACTCTAGCGTATGGCCTGTGAGGATTCTAGTTTCATAAAAGCTTCTAAAATCAACTGCTTTTCTACTTTTCTCTTTTGAGTATTCATAGAGTAAGCAATTTCTAGAATTTTAGTTATTCCATCCAAAGTCAGATGTTGCTTCTTCGCAACAATGTCTAAAATTTTCTTGAATTTCTTAAAGACTTGTCTTTTGATGACTAATTTACCTTTAAAAAATGGGACAACCTTGTCTCTTAAGCTCGGAAAATCTCTGACTACATAAGCTAAAGATCTATCCGTTTTATCGGTTTGGCTATTTTGTTTAATATAACCACAACCTAGACGCTTTTTAAATTGGTTTAAAACCCCAACCCCAATTGGATTTTGAGATACTTTAAAAAAGTAAATCACCTGCCAACCGGTTTTGGTTTCATAAGAGCGGACTATTCCTATATAGAACATTCCTTCTCCTTCAGTAAAACCAATCAAATAATCGTCACTTAAAGACATTTTTGAAACTAGTCTTTCCTGCTGATTATCTTGCGGTCGTATCCTCGACCTGAATAATCATTTTTACTAGTAGATTCATCGTATACTAGTAGATTACTATTTACAAGACTTTCCAGCATATAGCTAGATTTAATTTCGAGCAAAGCGAGAAATCAAGCTTTGCTTATATCTCCATATTAATTTTCCGTAGGAAATAAAAATCCCACGATTTATTTTTGACAAAAAGATTTTCTAAATTCTCAAAGGTTAAAACGTCGATGAAGAAAGACAGTTCGTTTGTCGTCGCCAAATGTTAGGGCGACCAGCTGTCTTACGACGCTCTGAACCCAGCTCGCGTACCGCTTTAACTGGCGAACAGCCAGACGCTTGGGACCTGCTTCAGCCCCACGCTGCGATGCACATAATCATGTATCACTACATGTGTAGACTATATCTTTTCCGCCGTCTTTACGCTGCGGAATTGGCGTATAATGAAAGTTTAATTCTGGATTATCCAGTACCTTCCATATAAGCATGCTTTCGAAACAAAAGTTTCTCTAAGCAAGCTTCGTAGCTAATCGCTACTAAGTCGTTACGGGGTCAAAGAAGTTAGTAATGAAACAACGATAGAACAAGTTGTTGCTTATTCAATACTTCCCGACTTCCCACGGTATTGTCTTTTGACACCGCAATTTGAGTTTTCCGAAAATTATAGTCTTTCAAAGAAAGCTATAATCCAGATTAACCCGAATTAAAGCCGAATGTCAATAGAGTTCACCGTTATTAGCCGAATTTGCTCTGATAGTTTCCCAATCAGAGGGCCCAAACCCATTTTGGGTTAAGCCGACATCGTACATAAATCCACATTTTCGTGTGGTGCAGACTATACCTTCACCCTCTTCTCTTTCATCTTCCATCAATGAAACGAGTAGGGGTCAGCGTTTTAGCCATCCATATTAAAGATGGCTCGGGATCGAAACTTCGATCCACAGTCGTTACAGGGTCATAACAGAAGGAAATTTGTATTTAAATTCTTCTAATACAAACTCTTTAACTAATTTAATAAATCTTTTAACGCTTCGCGTTCGAATTCTAATTCGATAATAGATTTTATCCTTATTTAAGGTTGCATCTATATCGAATTGATTCTTTAAAAAATCAATTAGTTTGAATTGCTCATTCTTGCTGAATTGTTGGGTATTTAAATAGATCGAAGATCTACTTCTGGACCCATCATCCATAAACCAAACTGCTAAACTGAGTGGATCAAGTTTTAGATCGTTTGGTATTATTTTCTTGCCGTCTCTATAGAAAAGATCGTAAAACGAAGTCAGAATTGGTAATTTTTGAGTTGCAAATCTATATGCTTGTCTATTACCATTTCCTTTCCTCCATTTAGGCGGTGTTGTAACCAAACCATCAAACTTACTGAAAATCCAATCAACTAGTGCTTTTTGAGCAAAACAGTGATTTATTTCTAAATGAGCATTCTTTTTCTTTCTCATTGTGCCGTCTCCTAAAAGAGAGCCGATGAGAATGGACTTTTGTTCTTCTGTCAGACTTCCCACGGTATTGTCCATTAATTCCGATTATACACCGGAATTAATTACGGAGTTCACCGTTATGAGCTGAGATTTTAAAAACTTTCTTGATAACAAACTAATGAGATTACTCTCATCGCACCCCGATATGTTAAGGTGCCGAACCTTGCCGTCCTTGTGGACTGTAGGGCAAGACTAGCCTGTTCACAAAAATTCTAATATCACTATTAGTGCTGACTATATCTTCACCCCGAAATTTCGGGGTGTGCGGCGTATGATGCAAGATTTAACCTCACATCTCACCCAAGAATAAATGAATATTTATTCTTTGCTACTAGGTTCAGTCGATACGGGGTCAAAAGGTAATTTGCAGGACATAGATTTTATAATAAATGGTTTAATGATTTGAACTAGTTTTACCGTATCTTCTGCGGTAAAGATCAAAACATGCTCCCCTCTTTTTTTTATTTTTAATTGAGGAGTTAAACCATAATTATTTTTTATAGCAAATAGTAAATTTTTAATAGAGTTAGAGTCGTATTTGGGTAAATAAATGTAAGCTATTCTATCTCTTGGATAGTAATAACCATCATCCATAAACCAAACTGCTAAACTCATGGGTTCTTTTAAGAGTTTAGATACTTTATTTGGAATAACTTTTTTACCATCAACATAAAAAAGTTGATGAAGTTTTCCAAACTCCAAACCGGAATAGGATTGACTTCTGATATATTGATAGTTTTTACCAAATTTCAGATTGAATCTTTCTAAAATCTCTGGTTTTTTCTGAAAGAAATTATTTAAAATTTGATACTTCCAGAGAAGATAGTCCTGCTGTTTTAAACTATATTCTAGTCTTAAACGAGCATTCTTTTTACCAGTTTTTTGTAAAAAACCGTCTCCTAAAATAGTTCCAATTACTACTGCTTTTTGTATCTTGTCCATACCTTTGACTTCCCACGATATTGTCTATCAATTGTCTCGATGTATTTGGTAAGACCTAAACCATCAATTGATAGATTCCACCGTTATTAGCCGCATTATCGTCCCGATTTCATTATATATCGGGACAGGACACATTTGTATCCCCGGGGTAGCTTTTATCCGTTAAGCCCTGACGCTCCCACGAACCATCAGGGGATCATTAAGACCTACTTTCGTATTAGCTCGACTTGTAAGTCTCGCTATTAAGCACACTCTATACCTTTACGCTTGACAGCCGATTTCCTTACGGCTTAAGTGTACCTTAGTACCCCTCCGTTACTCTTTTGGAGGGAACCGCCCCAGTTAAACTGCCCGCCAGACCTTGTCCCAAACCCTGTTTTTATAAGGGTTAAGGTGAGACCTAAAGTTAAAAAAGAGAGGTGTTTCATTGTTGCCGAAGCTCCCTCCTACGCTACACAATTTTAAATTTAAATCAGGGCCAAGCTACAGTAAAGCTCCACGGGGTCTTTTTGTCCAAGTATGGGAAGGCCGCATCTTCACAGCCATTGCAATTTCGCCGGGTCTATCCTCAAGACAGTCGCTAAGTCGTTCAACCTTTCGTGCGGGTCTGAACTC
>JAHIVD010000040.1 GCA_018816815.1 Patescibacteria group bacterium | reverse complement strand
ATTGAATTCCATAATTCTCATCCCTCACAAGAGTGGCAACATCCAAGTGTTGTTCGGGAGTATCAAGCTGGATTGTTCGATCGGCACCAACGTGTTCCATGTCGATCAACTTGAACCTGAAACCAACCTTCATTTTCGGAAGTAGAAGGCCGCTGCAGAAAAATGGACTGGTGAATACAGCCCACAGCGGAAAGTTAAACACCCCTGGCCCGCACTTGTCAGCTGTAAAGACAAGGAAAGCCTCAGCAGGACGTTCTTTCGCGCCATACTCGAAACTTATTTCTGCGACTCCAGGACCGGCTCCCCTCACATTACCTGATGGAGCGTCTTTAAGCAGATCTTGACCTGCTCCATACAAACCACCGTCCTGTGCTATGGCCGTTGCCTCCTTAAAAACTTTCCAAGAAAGGTCGTGGATGACTTTAGATCCCTCACCTTCCTTATGGATCATTAGGAGACAGATATCGTCACCGGTGTAGGTTATACGAAAATCTGTCAGCAATGATTTACGCTTTTCTTCCAACATCTGTTTACATCTTTCTAACATCTGTTGGGATGGCCTAGTATGACCACCTATTCTTCCGACATCAGCCTTGATGGTAGTAACGGTAAACATGTGACACCTCCTTTTTTTAGTGTCTTGTCTAAAGTTGGCTCTGTCCTATTAAATTGTTAACTCGGTTAGAGACAGTTAGGCAAACCGAGGACGTAATTATATAAGTTCATAACATCTTTGTGCAAATAAAATTGTTGAAGGACAAATAGGATAAATATTGAGATTTAGGATTGTTGACAAAATATAATTTTTGTTGAAGAGGTCAGTTTAAGTGCACTGCGCAAGTCAAACTACAGTTACTTAAGTGGATTTAGGGGGATATAAGCGTTGTAATATTCTTTCCAATTGGTTTGGGTCACCATCTCTTGAACCACGGTCAATCAAAAGTACACCAAGGTGAAAATCATTATTTTTATCAATAGCCTCTTTAGCCATGAAGGCTAGGTTTTGAAGGGCAATGAGCTCATGTTTTGGTATCATCTCTCCCCGTTCAACGAGCTCGTCTACCTTATTAGGAATATCAATAATCACCTTAGCTCTTTCTTTAAGTTTACTTAGATATAGTTCCGAATCTAATTGTTCCCACAATATTGGATAAGCTTCTTCATGAAGCCTTTTGGTTTTTTCCACAGCACTTTCTAAAAGCCCTTTTATTGTTGTAGGTTCAGTTCTAATTTCTGGTTTGTTTTCCATATAACAAATATTATATAATTATTTCAACAAAATCTCCAATATGCACAACATTTTTCATTAGCCTAATTTGGACGGTATAGGGTTCGAACCGGCGACCTCATACACGTCAAGCATGCACTCTAAAGGTTGCTTGAAAATCATCCTTCTAAATTATCCTGATGGCTTATTCTACGACTCTTCTTAATATTATCGGTTACTTTTGTTATAATTCCAACGAAAAGATATATTTAAAATAATGAAAACTGAAAAGGACAATCTAGATGCATATAAAATATCACCAAGCCAAGCAAGGAATAGTCTTGAGTCTATGGGTTTTTCTGACAATCATTGGGATAGAGTGATGGCAGAAGGTTTTAATGGCGTCAGGCTCGGTTCTCATGAGGTTAGAGCATTAATTACAATTGCTACTGGGAATGAACCACAAGTTTTAGGAGATGTTTATAACCAAATGAGAGAAAGTGATGGAGAGGGCCCTGTTGATACAAGAGGAATCCTGATAAGCGAAAGAGAACGTAAACCTAGGTGAAATTAAGAAGATTCAAAATAAATATTCATCCAGAAGCTTGGTTTTTTGTGGACGGTACAGGATTCGAACCTGTGACCTCTTACACGTCAAGTAAGCGCTCTAACCAACTGAGCTAACCGTCCATGCTTAGTTATTATACTTTTTTTGCCTTTTTACTTCAATGGAGTTTAGCTGCGGATATTCTCAACATCAATTCTTACACTAATACCTATAATATATAAGATTTTTAAAACTATTAAATAATTTGAATATTTTGCTAATATGACTTATAATATACGCGATGGAAAAATTTAGAGGCTTTAGTGAAGAGCTTGCCAAAGAGAT
>JAHIVD010000039.1 GCA_018816815.1 Patescibacteria group bacterium | reverse complement strand
GTGAGCTGGCAGGGATTCGAACCCTGAACCTAAGGATTAAGAGTCCTTTGCTCTACCGTTGAGCTACCAGCCCGATTGTGTATATTCTAACAAGTTCTCCTTTAAATCTCTACTTTGCTATACTTATTTCATGATTTATTTTCTTATCTTTTTATCTGAGCTGCTTTTACTCTTTTTTTTATCCAAAAAATTAGTTAATTCTTTATCCAGGCTAATCTATAAATTCACCAGAAGTCACAGGGTTGTAGTGCATACGCTGGCTCTTGTATTTTTGCCCGGTACAATAGTGCATGAACTGGCTCATCTTTTATTTGCCGGTGTTATGCTGGTTCCGGTAGGGGAAATAAGTGCTTTGCCTAAGATTGAAGAAAAGGGAGTTAAATTAGGCAGTGTACAGATTGGCCGTACAGATCCGCTCCGTAGGATGATTATAGGGGTAGCCCCTGTTCTTTTAGGTTTAGTTTTGATTTTTTCGATTTTTTTTCTGATAAAGATAGGCATATCTCCCTGGTGGCAGGTAGTGCTAGCTCTTTACCTGCTTTTTGAAATCGGCAATACCATGTTTTCTTCAAAGCAGGACGTAGAGGGAAGCATTCTTTTTCTGATTCTGATCCTTGCTCTTTCTTTAATACTAGCAATATTCCTATATTTTCTAAGTCCTGCTCTTTTGCAAAACTTTTGGTTGTATCTAAATAATCTTAACCTTGAATTTGCTATCAACTTTTTCAAACAAGCTTCAATTTATTTAGTAATACCAGTTGCCCTGGATTTATTAGTAATTTTACTTTCATCGCCTTTTAGCAACAGATAGAATATATATTGATTGTTATTTCAATCTTATAGTGGTATAATTTGTGCACTGCTTATGTACCCCGTCATGGCGGGGTTTTTTAAATGGCAGATTATTATGATAAATACAAACATGATAAATACAAACATTGTATCTGACCCAGAGACTACTTTTGTTGCTGATGCCCGGAAAATCAGAAACGTAGCCATCATTGCTCACGTTGATCATGGCAAAACTACCTTAGTGGATGCTCTTTTGAGGCAATCAAAAACTAAACTTGGGAAGCAATTTACAGATGCTTCAAAGCTAATTATGGATTCCAGTGATTTGGAAAAGGAGCGTGGAATCACTATTTTCTCCAAAAATGCTTCAGTGAATTGGAAAGATATCAAAATTAATATTATTGATACTCCGGGTCATGCTGATTTTGGCGGGGAAGTGGAACGGGTTTTAAAAATGGCTGATGGATGTTTGCTTTTAATTGATGCTAAGGAAGGACCAATGCCTCAAACCAGGTTTGTCCTGAAAAAAGCACTGGATTTAGGGCATAAAATTATTGTGGTTATTAATAAAATAGATAAACAAAACATACAATCATCAAATGGCAGTTTTAGTCTTGATGTTGAGGCTATTAATAAAGTAATCAATAAAACCTTTGATTTGTTTTTAGAACTTGGAGCAGACGAAGAAACTGCGTATTTTCCTACTATTTATTCTTCCGGAAAGCTTGGTAAAGCAGGCCTGGAGCCTGATTTAGCTAAAATGGATGATATTGCTCCTGTTTTTGATGCTGTTTTAAAACACATTCCTGCTCCTAAAGCTGACATGGAAAAACCTTTGCAGATTTTAATTACCAATACTATTTACGACAACTTTATGGGCAGGATTGCTACAGGCAGGATTTACAATGGCTCAGTTAAAGCAGGTCAGGAAATAGCGCATATAAACAGAAAAGGAGAAATCAAAAAATTTAAACTGACTTCCTTAATGGGTTTTGAGGGACTGGACAGAGTTGATATTAAGGAAGCTTTTGCAGGTGATATTGTGGCTCTTTCCGGAACTCCGGATATTGCAATTGGTGAAACGATTGCAGATTCAAGCAGTCCTATTGCTTTGCCTGTTTTAGATATAGAAGAATCTACTGTCAGAATGAACTTTGGAGTTAATAGTTCTCCTTTTGCTGGTTTGGAAGGTGAATTTAAAACTACCAGACAAATAAGGGAAAGACTTTTAAAAGCAGCAGAAGCAGATGTAGCTTTAAAAGTGGAGGACGGGTTATCAGGTGAGCTAATTGTTTCAGGACGGGGAGAATTGCATTTGGCTATTTTAATAGAAAGGTTGAGAAGAGAAGGGTATGAGTTTCAGGTAGGCAAACCTCATGTTATTGAAAAAGTTATAGATGGTAAGCTGATGACCCCGTATGAAAAAGTAGCTATAGAAGTACCGGAAGCTATGTCAGGGGTAGTTATGCAAAAAATGGGTTTACGTCATGCAGAGCTTCAGGATATGAATACGGAAAATGGCATTGTATATTTTCTTTTTTGCATTGCTACCAAAGAATTCTTTGGTTTAAGAAGCCAATTCATGACTGATACAAAAGGTTTGGGAATAATCAGCAGTTCATTTCTGGAATACAGAGAGGATAAAGGAGAAAAATTTGAAAGGATGCAAGGGTCCTTGGTAGTTCATCAGAGCGGAATAACTAAGCTGTATGCTCTGGTCGGTGCTCAAGGCAGAGGAACCCTGTTTGTAGGACCCGGTACCAGTGTATATAAAGGGCAGGTAATTGGTCAAAATTCCAGAGAAGATGACATTGTTATAAATGTTTGTAAAGAAAAAAAGCAAACCAATCACCGCTCATCCGGTGAGGGGACAAGTGAACATTTTAATACTCCGAAAATAATGAGCCTGGAAAATGCCATTGAATATATAGATGATACAGAACTGGTAGAAGTCACCCCTAAAAACATCAGGATTCGAAAAAAATAACCTAAATTCCAAATCCTAAAATTATTCTATCCTATAGATTTGATAAAATATCTTTTTGGTATTATAATTGTTGCATGGAGAGGTGTTTGTTGATTACCGGAATGGGCGGTGCTATAGGTCGTCATGTGGCCAGGATGGGCTTAGAACAAGGATATAGAGTTTTTGGGACTGTTTTGAATTCTGTTCCCAAAGATCTGATTCGCTTAAGTGAAAAGGGAGAAATCTCTATTATAAGAGCTGATCTTAGCCAGGAAGAGCAAACTATGGATGCTATATTTACAGCTAAACCTGATGTTATAGTTAATCTAGCCGGACGTACAGAAAATAGCTATGGTTTTGATGGGACGGTGCGTGATGAGAATATGACTATTGTGAAAAACCTTCTAGATTGCGTTTCGTTCTTGAGAGAAGATGGGATGCTTGAGGGTTTTTTTACTTTTATCCAACCAGGGACCATATGGCAATACGGTCAAGTTTTCGGAGAAGAATCTATAGTCACCTCAAAACAAGATGTCAGATTTTGTAGTTGAAGATTTTGGAGTTTATTGTGTTTGTGAAGTTTTGTTTTATTTCCTCAAAATGATTAGTTTTTCTATTTGAAATAATGTCTTTTGTATATTTCCAGACATGC
>JAHIVD010000038.1 GCA_018816815.1 Patescibacteria group bacterium | reverse complement strand
TACCTGGATAGCTTTTTTACCTGAAGCTGTTGGAACAATCCTTGTTCTCACCCCTTAATTATATACGCATCAATACATAACCTTAGTGTCCCAAAAACTCTTCATTTGAGCCTAAACCATTAGAGGTGATAGAAGTCAGGAGGGACCAATGTGACACCATTTCACAAATTTATCTAAATTTTTCTTTTCACCCTCTACTTCTATGAAAACTGATCCGTCCGGCATATTTTTGGCAAATCCCGTTATTGATAGACTATCAGCTTTTTCTTTAGCAGTGGCCCGGAAAAACACACCCTGGACTAAGCCATAAATTTTAATATTAAGATGTATACTCATAATTTCTTTATCCTGAGATTTATTATCATCTCGTAATGATATTTCAAATGATTCTAAGAAAATTCTAAAATCATTGGCAGGTGATCTGATATCTCTACTTTTGCAACCTCAAAGTTTTTTACCTTAATTCCTTCTGAAACAAGAGTATAATCGGCAAATTTTTGGAAATTTGATTTTCCGAAAAACAGACTAGATTTGCTTCTGGTCCTTTGGATATTGAATTCTTTTATTAGATTTTTCATACCATTTTCTAAAATTTTAATACTTCGGGTATTAGGCAGTAGATTAAAATCACCCATTAGAATTTTATGACCTATTTTGCTGTTAATAATTTTTTTCACTTTTCGGGCTTCACTCAGACGCTTTCTAGTATCTTGTTTATCACCGGGCATTGGGGTGCCGTGGAAGTTAAATATGTGATAATTTTCCCCGTTACTGGAAAAGCAAAGATATTGCAAAGGGCTAGGCAGGTTGGAAAAATCTTTTTTAAGAACCTTAAAGTTTTTCTCTTTAGTAACGAAATAATTACATTGAGAGTTTACTTTAATTGAATTATTTACAAACATTGCCTGGCCAAAGCTTAAATTGTATGCAAAGGGGTTAGCATTAAAATCAAAACCATTAACTACCGGGAAATAAAATACCTTAAATTTTGGTATAACCATTTTTATTTCAGATAGCAGATTTGCCCTAAAATCTCCACACATTTTTTCATCCGATTTCGTATCAGACATTTCCTGAAAACAAAAAATATCAGTATCCGGGGAGTGTTGTTTTATGAAGGCAATTAACGGATTAAAACATTTTCCGCCCCAGGTATTTAAAGAAATTAGTTTCATATAGTTGACCTTTATAAAAAATCCGAACCAGTTTTCGCCAAAAGTAGGCGGCATGCGCCTTTTCGTGCTACCCTTTATCAGCTTGGCTTTCGGTTTCGCTCTAGTATTTTTTGCGCACGATTTTGCGATTGCTCTGTAATCACTTTAATTAGTTTTATTTTCTATTGTGCCTATAAGTTTTAGGTATTCTTCTTCATCGGTAAGAATCTCGTTTATTTGCTCATCTGATAAAGCTATTGTTTGATGTTCTAAAATAAAAGGGAGAGGATTATATGGTGTGGAGTTGTTAGAAACGGTTTGGTTTGGTTTATCAATTAACCCAATTTTCTTTTGATATTCAAATTCGAGAGTTAAAACTTTATCAATTTGTTTGAGAGTATACCCTTTGTTTTCTAATCGTTTATGAACAAAGCACGACGCGTCTTCAGGTACGTATACTTTATTCTTTTGAATACCTCCTTCATTATATGAGGAATTGCAGTAGTTTTTTAAATAATTTCCATAATTATATTTAACATCAATTAGATTTAACAATAAACTGACTATTATTACCATAATTAAAAGCGAAACAATACTTTTTCCGAATACTTCCAAAGAAGATGCTTTTGAGCAATCCTTTTTAAGATATTCGTTTATCTCTTTACTTTGATATGTCCGAACGACGTAATTAGTAACAACTACTGGTATTATTGTAAATGCAATATATGGAATTTTACTTGCGATACTTTCTGGAAGAAAAATAAATGTTCCAATTAAAATTGTAGTTGATATCAAACTTATGACTATTGCTTTTTTAGCCGTTTCTTTATTCCCAAAAACCTTGAAATTTTGCGATATCAAATAACCGGCTATAGGGGGTCCTCCTATGACAGTAGCAATGTTTATTTGATTTTTTGAATATATTTTTCCTAGTCGCTGATTTTCTATACAATACTCCTATATAATTTTAACATATTTCACTATAGATATCGGCAGTATTCTACGGAGGCTGGTGATAAAATACAACAAGTTGCGGAGATTAGTTCATCGGTAGAACGCTCGTATGGGGTACGAGAGGCAAAGGGTTCAATTCCCTTATCTCCGACATTGTAGGTCTGCGGTTAAACCCTATCTATTTTTAATAATAGGTTGGATATTATTTTGGGGTATTGTACTTTGGGAAATATTTGGTAATCTTTAACATATGGCACATAACGATGAAGCTAAGAAAGCCGCGATCTCGGCTGCAATGGCTCAAATCCAAAAACAATACGGCACAGGTTCCATTATGCGTTTAGGTGAGCGGGTTGAAAAATTCACAACAGAAGTTATCTCAACAGGTTCTCTTGCCTTGGATTTAGCATTAGGTGTTGGCGGTTTGCCTAAAGGAAGAATTGTAGAAGTTTATGGTCCGGAAGCAAGCGGAAAGACAACGATTGCTCTGCATGTAATTGCTGAGGCTCAGAAAAAAGGTGGAGTGGCAGCGTTTATTGATGTTGAACATGCCCTGGATCCCCAAAGGGCAAAAAACATTGGTGTAAACTTAAATGATCTTTTAATTTCTCAACCAGATACTGGGGAGCAAGCTTTGGAGATTGCTGAAAGTTTAATCCGTTCCGGCGGAATAGATGTTTTGGTGGTAGATTCTGTAGCGGCTTTGGTACCAAAATCTGAGTTGGAAGGAGAAATGGGAGATTCTTCTATGGGCGTGCAAGCCCGCTTAATGTCGCAAGCTCTTCGGAAATTAACCGGAGCTGTTTCTAACACCAACACAATTATTATTTTCACCAATCAATTAAGACAAAAAATTGGAGTTGTATTTGGTAATCCGGAAACTACTCCAGGAGGATTGGCTTTAAAATTTTATGCTTCTGTCCGTTTGGATATCAGAAGGATTTCCAATATAAAAGACGGAGACGTGGTTGTTGGTTCAAGGCACCGAATAAAGGTTGTTAAAAATAAGATTGCTCCCCCATTCCGGATTGCAGAACTTGACATGGATGAGAACGGAATATCCTACGAAGGGGAACTTTTGGATATAGGGATAGAGCTTGGAATTTTAACAAAGTCCGGTGCATTTATAAAATGGGGCGATAAATTATTAGGTCAGGGAAGGGTTGCTGCTATAAATTATCTTAAAGGAGAGGACGAGAGAGGTTCTTCTGCTTCGCAGAGCAAAAAAGAAGCGCAAAATTTGGAAAAAGAAATAAAGGAAGCTTGGGGCAAACAAAAAAAAGGTAAGGAAAAAATTATAGTAGGACAAGAAAAGGAAGCTGTTGCAAAAGCCATATAATATTCTTCAAGTGACGAACGAAAAATTTCCTTGTAAGTTTTAATATTCTTCAAGTAAATTCTTGCTTTGATTGAATAATATATCCCATGTTTAAAATCACGAAAGTCACATCTCAAAAAAAGAATCCTCGCAGGTTTAATATTTTTATTGATGGAGAGTTTGCTTTTGGTGCAGACGAAGATTTGGTCGTAAACCAAAGATTAGTAGTTGGAAAGATTTTAGCGTCAGAGGATATGAAAAAGATTTTGTTTGAGGCAGAGGTGGGGAAATTAATGGAGCCGATGTATAGGTGGTTTAGCCTGAGACAGCATTCGGAAAAAGAAGTTAGGGATTATTTTAAGACTAAAAATTGGAAATTGAAAATTAAAAAAAAAGAACCGATTAGCAATTTAGTTGTTGAGGCGCTGATAGAAAATTTGAAGAAAAAAAACATAATAAATGATTTAGAATTTGCCAGAGTCTGGATAGATGCCAGAAGACGTAAACAAAAAGGAATTCGGGCAATTAAGATAGAGCTTTTTCAGAAAGGGATCAGTAAAGAAATTATAGAGGAAATCATCAGTAATCAGGCATTAGTTGTTAAAGAAGAAGAGTTGGCTCAAAAAGCTTTGGAGAAAAAAGTGAGAGTTTGGAAAAACCTGGAACCTCAAAAATTTAAGAAAAAGGCTTATGATTTTTTAAGGAGAAGAGGTTTTGAATATGACGTAATCAAGGAAGTTGTTGAAAAAACAACTAAATTGATGTAAAATGAAATAAGTTGAGTGCAAGGGAGCGCAAAAGAGTTATGGATTTTATGGATAAAAATTTACATCCATTAATAAATACTCCTAACCGAGTTTAATCGGTAGTTCTCTGTACTCAAATTAAATATGCAAAGAAAATTTAAACCGATTAGTTCAGGTGATGATTATGTTAAACAAGGAGTAGAATTAGCCAAACGTGAGGGCATCTTAGAGGAAAGAGAACGGCAAATTGCTGAAAAGCAAAGGCTGGTTGATGAAAAACTTGAGCAGTTGGAAAAAGTCAGAAAAGAGCTGGTTTCCAAACTGGAAAAAGTTTCTTCTATATCAAAAGATGAAGCTAAAAAAATTCTACTGGAAAATGTAGACAAAGAACTAGCTGGTGAAATCTCAAAAAAAATAAAAGAGGCTGAAGAAGAAATTAAACTTACAGCAGACGAAAAAGCTAAAGAGGTTTTAGCTAACGCTATGCTACATGGAGTAACAGATTACATATCTGAATTTACGACTTCTAAAATGAAACTTCCTGATGAAGAAATGAAAGGAAGAATTATTGGTAAAGAAGGTAGGAATGTTAGGACTTTTGAGCAAGCCACAGGTGTTGACGTGATAATGGATGACGAGATATCAGATGCATTGATTCTGTCATCCTTTGATCCTGTCAGAAGAGAAATTGCCAGGGTTTCTCTTGAACGCTTAATGAAAGATGGGAGAATTCAACCGCAGAGAATTGAGGAAATTGTTGAGAAAACTAAAAAAGATGTTAATAAGTTGATGCGTCAGGCAGGAGAGAAACTTTGCCATGATATTGGAGTTTATAATCTGCAGGTTGAGTTGATGGATATGATTGGAAGATTCAAGTTCCGGTATTCCTACGGACAAAATTTGATTCAGCACACCCAAGAGGAAACACAAATAGGGATTGCGTTGGCAAAAATGATTGGGGCAGACGTGAATGTGGTTCGACTCGGATGCTTATTGCATGATATAGGTAAAGTAACGGTTGAGACAGACGGTGGAACCCATGTTGACAAAGGTGTGCAACTGGCAAAAAAATTCGGATTACCGGAAAAAGTTATCAATTGCATAGCTGAACATCATGAAGATAAGGCATTTTCCAGCGTTGAATCTATCCTGATTTATATTGCCGATGCAATATCAAGCAGCAGGTCCGGCGCCAGACATGAAAATGTTGGAGATTATATTAAAAGAATGGATGATATAGAGAAAATTGCAATGTCGTTTGAAAGTGTGGAGAAAGCATTTGCTGTACAAGCCGGACGTGAGGTTCGGGTAATTGTTGCTCCGGAAAGAATTCCTGATGATGAATTACCAAAATTAGTTCACGATATAGCTGAGCGGATTTCTAAAGAGGTGATGGTTCCTGGAGCGGTAAAAATAACTGCTATTAGAGAAACGCGTTACTCTGAAAGTATAATGACAACCCCCTAAGTCCATTTCCGAAAAACTATTAAGCCCTTAATTTAATTTCTAACCTACCAATATTTTTTTAAAAGCAATAATTTTTTTTGAGTTTTTTTGTGCTAAATAATCAGACAGAATAACTTATTCTAACGTTTTGACATTTTGGGGCTTGATAAAAGTAAAAACATCTGGTAATTTATTTGACGTATGACAAAGAATGAGTTGATAGAGAAAGTTGCGAAAAAGGCAAATCTTACAAAAAGAGCTTCTGCAGATGCTGTTAATAGTACTTTTAATTTAATCAGAGACGGATTGGTTCGGGGCGAAAAAGTAGTCATAACAGGCTTCGGGACATTTCTAATAAGATCTCGGGCTGCCAGGAGAGGCAGAAATCCACAAACAGGTGAAACTATCCAGATCCCTAAAAAAAAGACCCCGGGTTTCACTGCAGGTAAAACCCTCAAACGACTAATCAAGTAATTGTGGTAATTAAAAAACTAAAATCGTTTCAAGTTCGTCAAGGAAATAAAATTCTTAATTACCGCTCAGGTGAAAAACTCGATCTTAGTAGGATAAAATCTTTTTTTCAAGACAGTTATAATGTTAAAAAATTGTGGAATGCCAGCAGACATGTATTGGGGATTTTAACGAAGAACGATGTTGATTATTTCCTAAAATTGTCAACCAGTGAGGGAATTAGTGTTGTTACAAAAAACGAATACTCCTGGAACGATTATTTTAATAAATATTTTCCCAAGGAATTGCCATATCAGGTTCCTAAAAACTTTAAAAGCGGTTTATATCAACAAAAATTTTTCTATCTGATAACAGATTATTTTGACGGAGAAATACTCTGTGATATCAACGAAGATGCTACTCAATTACCTATTTATATAGAAGATATTATTTTGCTTTCTGAGTTAATACAAAAAATGCCGAAGATTAAATTCTCTACCTGTCAATATGAAGATAAAGCAGCAGATTTTAAACAAAAATTCACAGATAAAGCAAACAAGTGGTTTAATGATATACCAACAGGTGTCCGCAAAAAATTTAAGACAGATATTCTTTTAAAAATTGTTGAAAAGGGCGTAGACGAGCTAATCAGCCGGCCAAGACACGGGGATTTTACTCCTTGGCACATGATTAGATTGCAAAACTCGAGATTGGGATTAATAGATGGTGAGCATTCACGATCGGATAGTGTTGAAGGCTATGATATTTGTTATTTGATACAAAGAGTTTTTTCTGTATTAAAAAATCCATCAATTGCTCAGAATATTTATTTCCGGTTATTAACTAAAGGTTACGAGAAAAACAAATTAAAAACTGTTTTAGCAGCACGCGCCATTGGTGGATTTTTGGACGAATCCTTAGCTGAAAAATCCGAATATAATTTTGCCAATCAATTTAAGGATTGGATAATTCAGCTTGATTAAAAGGGGTTTTTCGAAAGATTAGTTAGAAAGAATATTTTTATGAGATTTTTCGGAATAGGGATACCTACTAAAAAAGGATAAATTATAATAAAACTCAGCAGCAGTAGCAGTAATAATCCAAACGCATACTTCCTTTTCTTTTTATCATTTAAAGCTTTGCTTAATTGATGTCCCATCGCAAGGCTTAAAAAAGGAACTGATGGGCTGAAATGATATAGAAACATGATTCTTGGAGAAAGAGCCCAAGGTAGCCAAAAGATGAAAAATCCCAAAAGAATGAAAATCAAATTCATTGATTTCTTTCTGACTACCTCCCAAGCGGTTAATAAAATGGCAACGCTCCCCGTCCAAAAAACCATAGGATTGCCGGAGGCGAAAATATTAGCCATATTATTTTTTTGATAATCTACAAAATACCAGACAGGATACAAATTTAGAGGCCATGACCACCAGGGAGAAGAGTATGGATGAGAAGCTTTAAGATTGGTATGGTACCACCACATTTGTTGCTGCAACTCTTTAAATTGACTGAAAGTATGTCCTATGAAGAAAAAAGGAAAATATGAAAGTAGGTAAATTATTAGTGGAATAAAAATAAATAAATATAATTTATTCTTTTTTCGGTCTTTTGCTAAAACAAAAAGTATGAGAATAAATACATAGACAGCTGCCCATTTACTGGCAAGAGCCAAGCCAAACAATATTGCTGAAAAAAAGTATTTTCTATTTAAAAGAGCGAGTATGCATGCCAGAGTAAATGTCAGATAATAAATATCATTCATTCCTGTTCGTGATTGAACAAAATTTAGTCCATCTAAAGAAAACACAAATGCGGCAATTAATGCAGCATTTTGATTCTTTAATATTTTTAGTCCCAATAAATAAACAAGATAAACAGATAAAATTCCAAATAATGCTCCTGGTAATCTCCATGCCCATGCATTTTGTGATTGGAGCCAGAACATGGAAGTTGTCATAATTTCTTTCGCCAAAGGAGGATGAGTCCACTCATATGCCACATCCGGCGGTGGGGTGGTCCACCATTCCCAAGCAGAGACAGATCCTTTTAAATATTCTTTAGCTGTAAATGCATGGTAGACCTCATCAAATATATATTTATCTGGGTAATCTAGTCTGTATAGACGTAAAAAAGCAGTCAAGAGCAGTATTAATATCAGTATATATTTAGGATTTTTAAGAAACTGAATTTTATTTAACATAAAAAAAATAATAAAGAATGAGTATTATAAAACTTAGAAAAGAAATAAACGAGAAAACCTGAAAATTATTGACTAAATAATTTATTGGTAAATTTGTCACTTTAGCATGGTTATTATAGTAAGCATAAGGCAGATATAAGTTTAACAAGTGTAAAGTTGAGATAAGGATATAAAAAAATGTTAATATTTTTGATTTCAACATGATTGCTGCTAACAGTAAAAAAGGGAAGAATGAAAAAAGATAGCGCTCGTGCATCCTGGTAAGAAGCATGAAGAAAGCCATAATAGATATTGCAGTGGTTAGGTAAAAATATGGTGGTTTAAACTTTAGCGCAAGAGGTTTTACTAATAGGATTAGTAAAAGAGTGGTAAAAAGCAATATCGCTCCCCAATATGCAAAGGGTATGTTGGTAAAATTTTGTAAATCATTTTGCCAATTTCCAAAAATGCCCCAAAAATTAAACGCAAAACAGCTTGTACAGTTAAAAAGATTAACTGAATTTCGATTAACGTAGAATAATCCATAAATGGGGTTTGTGGGAAAAAAGGGTAAGTATAAAACTAGAGTTGTTATAAAAAATGTCAACAAAGAGGAGAACCATCTTAACGGTTTTACTGTTAATAAAATCAGGATTATAAATGCGGGAACGAAGAATATGGCTTGAGGCTTTATTACTAAAGCCGTTGCAAGGGATAACGTTGCCAGTTCTGGAATCTTTTTTATGAAGATCATGAAGATTGAGATTAGTAGAAAAAGCGTGGACAATCCGTCGTACTGACCCCAGACAGATGAATTGAAAACTAATGCAGGGTTTAACGCGTACATTAAAAACCCTGCTGTGGCCCATTTTGGGCCCATGCGTTTTCTAATTAAAACAAAAATTAGGATAGCTGAAATTATATCAGCGATATTGGCTGGTAGTTTAAGCAGCAAATCAAAATTTCCTGAGAAAAAAGAAAGGTTAGGCAAAAAAGTGTTTTTAAAAAGACCCATAAACCAAAATGCGTATAATCCACCTAAAGGATTATTTGTAAAAAATTGCGTAGAATAAAACTGTGACGGCCCCTTTTCTACTAGTCTAGCGCTCCATATTCTATAGGCGTTTTCATCATATTCAAACGAGGGCAAGTTACTGAATACGATTCTGATCGCGAGCGTAATGATTACTAAGAGAATAATTTTAGAAGAATTTTTACCTTTTAACATCATGTATAATTATATCGCAACAAGTTTTAAGAAGCCTCGCGATTATATTATAAATGCGTAATCATTTTAGAAACAGCCTTATTTTATTTCTTACAACCTTATTTGTTTATCTTTTTTCGAGCAGAGGAGAAGGTGCCCAGTGGAATCATTTTGTCTATCTTGCAGATGCCTTTTTGCATGGACACCTTTACGTTCCAAATATACTAACAGAACTAGCTAGTTGGAATGGTCATTATTTTGTTGTGTATCCGCCAATGCCTGCAATTTTACTGATGCCTTTTATTGCCATATTCGGAACTAGTTTTTATCAGCCGATATTGTCAATAGCGCTGGGAGCGGTTAATGTTTCGTTGTCCTATATTGTTATTTCCAAATTTTTTAGAAATAATAAACTCTCTTTATGGGTAAGTATTCTATATGCTTTTGGCACAATACAGTGGTATCATGCTGAGGTAGGGTCTTCCTGGTATGTTGCCCATATAGTTGCTCTATTTTTTTTGTGGTTAAGTCTTTTAGAGCTTGCGACAAAACAGAGATTTTTTTTGATCGGTTTTTTTATTGGAGCAGCATATCTTGCCCGATTGCCGACTATTTTGGCTGCAGCTTTTGTGTTTTTCTATTTGCACCAAAAGTTCTTTCGATATAAAGATAAGACATTTGTTTTGAACTTTCGGAATTTGTTTTTATTTTTCGTCGGACTTGCTCCTGCAGTTTTATTTAACGGTGTTTATAATTATTTCCGTTTCGGAACAATTTTTGATGTTGGATATTCTTTATTACCGATTTTCAACGAACCCTGGTATAGGTACGGACTATTTGATGTCCGCTATATACCGATCCATATTAATGAACTTTTTACATCCTTACCTGTTTTTTCTAATCAGCTGCCGTATATTGTTCCCTCCATTTATATTATGGCTTTATGGTTTGTCACGCCGGCATTTTTATTAGTAATCCGTGCAAACTTCAGGACGAAATTATCAATAGCCTCTTTGGTGGCATTAATCGTGATCTCTTTGCCGGGTTTGGCGCATGGCAACAATGGTTCAACCCAATTCGGTTACCGTTTTGCCCTAGATTTTATGCCTTACCTAATAATATTGACAACTAGTGGCTTGCAAAACCATTTTAAATGGTGGGCTAAGCTCTTAATTGTCCTTAGCGTGTTGATAAATTTATGGGGAGTTATAATGATTAGCTTTTTTAATATTTGGACAATGTAAATTTTAGGAGAGTTCTTTTTATCATATAGAATTAATTAGTTCTGTAGATTTTATAATTTTCTGTTTGCTTAACTAACTGAAAATTGGTATTGAAAAAATTCATATTGGATTGATAGACCTTTTTTTCGTTTGAACCGATTACGACATAATTAATTTGATATTTATTCAAAAAGGTTAAATGAGAATTTAAGTTTTTTTAATAAATAATTACTATTGAAGGGGATATTACGGATAGAAGTTGTATAATGGTTTTCATTCGCTAACTGATTATAACAATATTTATTTTAAGAATTTATTTTATGGATTTAGATTTACAGAAATTATTAGTTATTTTGGGTCCGACATCGTTAGGTAAGACTGATTTGGCGCTTCAGCTTGCTAAGAAGTTAAATGGGGAATTAGTCAGCTGTGATTCAAGGCAAGTTTATAAAAAACTAGATATCGGTACCGGAAAGATGCCGGGCGAGAAGGTGGAGGTAGCAAAAGGTAGGGGTTTTTGGGAAATGGATGGGATTAAAGTGTGGATGCATGATGTGGCAGATCCAAACAGGCAATATACAGTTTATGATTATGTTAAGGATGCAAATAGGGCGGTAGAAGACACCCTAAACAGAGGAAAGCTTCCTATTATAGTAGGCGGTACTGGTTTTTATCTGAAAGCTTTGCTTGAAGGACTGTCCAATCTATCGGTTCCAGCGAATCTTAAGCTGCGTAAACACTTAGAAAGTTTATCCTTGAAGGAAATGCAAAAAAAAATTGAAGAAATTTCTTCTCAAAAATGGGGAAAAATGAACAATTCTGACAGGCAAAATCCAAGGAGGTTGGTTAGAGCAATAGAAGTGGTGTTGCAGCAACCGCAAAAAATTAGGCAAATAAATTCAAAACTTAAGAATTGCAATATCTTAAAAATTGGTTTAACTGCTCCAAGGGCAGTTTTATATAAAAGAATTGATGACCGTGTGGTTGACAGGTTAGATCAAGGATTAATTGAAGAGGTAGAACAGTTATACAAGGATGGTTTAAGCCTTGAAAGAATGAAACAATTAGGGCTTGAATACGGAGTATTGGCAGATTATTTGGAAAGAAAAAATACTAATAGAGAGGAATTAATTAAACGGTTGCAGGGGAAGATTCACGGGTTTGCAAGGCGGCAAATAACTTGGTTTAAGAAAGAAAAAAATACTTTATGGTTTGATATAACTGATAAGAATTATCTCGTCAGAATAGAAAAAACGGTGCGTAAATGGTATGATACCTGAGTATATGCGGCAAAAAATTGATATTTCTCATCGGACAGTTATATTCACGGCTCTTTTCCTTTTAACTCTTTGGATTACTTATTTAATCAGGGATCTTTTGATAATTTTATTTGTTGCGGTTATTTTTGTATCAGCACTTTCTCCTTTAGTTAAATTTTTTACTAAATTTAGATTACCGAAAGTTTTAAGCATCACTATTACCTATATTATTATTATAGCTGTTTTAGGAGGTTTAGTTATCAGCATTGCGCCTCCTTTGATTGAACAGAGCACGAAATTAGTAGTAGCTGCTCCGGGGTTATTAGCACAGTTTTTTAATATTACAAATTTTGATAAATCTGTTTTTTCGTCAGAGCTAACTTTCCTTTCAAAAAACCTATTTTCGATTACTCTCTCGGTTTTCGATAATTTTTTAACAATAATTTTTTTATTAGTTATAACCTTTTACATGTTGCTGGAACAAGATAGTCTTGAAAATCGGTTTTCATCTTTATTTAAAGGAAAAGAAGAAAGAATAAGGAAGTTGATTATAAAAATTGAAGAAAAGTTAGGAGCTTGGATGCGCGGACAATTAGTTTTAACCTTAATTATAGGTGTTTTGTCTTATATTGGTTTAACAATTTTGAATATCCCTTACGCTCTGCCTCTTGCTATGGTGGCCGGCATTATGGAGGTAGTGCCTGTTATTGGACCCATTGTATCAGCTCTGCCTGCTATTTTTCTTGCATTAACAATCTCTCCTGTTTTAAGTGTTGGGGTTACAATAATGTATTTATTAATTCAGCAATTAGAAAATCATTTGATTGTGCCTCAGGTAATGAAGAGAGCAGTTGGTTTAAATCCTTTGGTAGTAATTTTAGCAATTGCTATAGGAGGTAAACTACTTGGGATTTCAGGAGCACTACTAGCGGTACCAGCGGCAGTAGTGATACAAATAATTGCAATAGAGATAATCGAAGAAGAAATAATTTAGTGCTTAGGAAATTAGTAAGAACTTTTTTATTATATTTTTCTGTTTGTTATATTTTCTGATTTAATTCGGGCAGCAACTATCTAAATTCAGATTGCCTAGGAAGGTAGTAAGCCAGATTCTGTTCGGTGGATCTTGATCTGAATGGGATCCACTTGATAATCATTTATCTAATGCTCCTTATTTCAACAATTAAGCAAGCAGCTTTGTTGGTTCTAGGATTGCAGCGGGGAGGATTGCCCTTTGACTTGCTTTACTTGCTCAGGAAAAACCTTTGCGGTATTACAAATCAAATATCCAGTAGCTTGATCGTTTCACCCGGCGCCACCCGAATCGTCACTGTTGCTCTAACTAGGCCTTGCGGCTGTCCGCTTGCGCGAGACCACCCTGCTGTATGCTGTCTGGACTTTCCTGTCCGATATCGTCTTGCAACTCATCAGACCGATTATCCTGTTTCCTAGGCTTTAATATTTTACTATATAATGATTTTAGGATCAAATAAGATGCTTGTAAAAATAATCTATATTGTTTAGGGAACGATTTTTAATCACAAAAAATCCCACTTGTCCAGTTAGACTAGGCTTTGCGGGATTTCTTGAAACGGTGAACTCCGATGTATATCGGGACACCGATTTTTTTTAGCCACCGATTCGGAACATTGAAGTACTACATTCTGGGCAAGTACCTTTCGAGGCTTTTTTACCATTTTTCATGGTTACTTCTTGTACATTTTCTGCGTCCCTTTTTGTTCGGCATTTGACACAATACATTTGCATGAGTTTAATTCACCTCCCTTCAAAAAAAATTTAAAGTTAAAATATTATTTCTTATAAGCATAAATAAAATGATTTCTGCGCCTATTGTACAAGATGCAAATAGCAGAATCTTGAGCAAATCCTGATTCAGATAAGCAAGATCAGATGAGATTTGAATGCCGTTGGATTTATGGGTTGGCATATCAGCAACTTGGTAAGTTGGTGTTTTAGAGCTAGTAATCTTTTGGTTGACTGATGTACTAGCTTTCTGGTTTTTTAAACCCTTCCCATAGACTTGCCTTCGAAGCAATTGCAAGCGTTTTTCAAGATCTGACTGTTTCTTGCTTTGTTGAATAACCATGGTTATGAATTCTTACGCGTGAATTGAGCCTAGCATGATAAGATGAGCCTGTCAAGAACCAACCGAACCCAAAACTACAGGCTGTTTTACATGTATGATATATATTTATATAAATATAAGGTGAATTTATTGTTTTAATTATTTGGGATAATAAAAAAAGACCTCAAAAAATCTTTATGGAAAATTTAAAATTAATTCTAGTTTTTTTTGCAGAACAAAACTTAAGAGCTGTTTTATTAGTTGATATCTATTCTTAAGCTCTCATTGACAAAATATTTATCCCAGGTTATATTTAAAGAGTAACTTATGTATTCGGATTGGGTTGTTTTTGCAGCCGTGGTTTTTTTGTTGCTTTGGCTTGGGTTTTTAAGTTTTGTGGTTTGGCAACAAAATAGATTTATAAAATCGCTTTTTCCAAAATCAGGAGAAAGAGATATTAGGAAAAAATTTGCAGAGATAATTAAAACGGTTACGGGTTTTAAGAGTGAATTATCTGATTTGGATGACAGGATTGAAGCGATAAAAATTCAGGATTTGCAGCATATACAAAGAATGGAACTTTTGCGCTTTAACCCTTATGATGATACAGGGGGAAATATAAGTTTCACTGTTTGTTTCTTAGATAGTAAAGGGTCAGGAATTGTGATGACAAGTTTGCATGCAAGAAGTGGAACTAGGGTATTTGGTAAAGAGATAGTTTTAGGGAAAAGTATTAAATATGAACTATCAAAAGAAGAAGAAGCAGTGATTAAAAAAGCAATGAAAGAACAATGATATAAAGTGTTGTCCTGAATTTGATTCAGGAATCATGAAGATATCAACAAAGATTCTGGATTAAGCTTGGAACAAAAAAAGATATGAAAAATATTTTGAACATATTTGCTAGTTTGACAAATTTACAAAAAATTTTAAGTTTGATTATTATCGGAGTTATAATATACGGTGGTTCAGCAAGCATTTCTTATTATTTGTTTGGAGGAATTTTCCGTTCAGCTGTTTCTGGTGAGCAGGTTGCAACTGTATCATTACCTACTTCTGCATCTGCTTTTATTGAAGACCCTAATGAGCCTAAAACTGAGAGTTGCCCAATAAACGGCAGGAAACATACTCAAAAAGCAAAAGATTTTTGGGATCAAAGGCGGCCTCTTGCTGTGATGATTGAAAATCATACAGAGTCTAGACCGCAATCAGGACTGAGCGCTGCTGATGTTGTGTATGAGGTAATTGCTGAGGGTGGAATCACAAGGTTTATGGCGTTATATTATTGTAATCTTTCGGATATTCAAGTAGGGCCTGTCAGATCGGCAAGGACTTATTTCTTGGATTGGTTAAGCGAATACGATGCGCTATATGCACATGTTGGAGGGGCTAATACTCCTGGTCCGGCTGATGCGCTTGGGCAAATTATTAAGTATGGAACTAAAGATTTAAACCAGTTTAGCATAGGATTCCCTGTTTTCTGGAGAGATTATCAAAGACTAGGTCATCCGGTTGCGACAGAGCATACAATGTATTCCACTACAGCTAAGCTTTGGGCAGTAGGCGAAAAAAGAGGCTGGACTGCTACTGATTCGGCAGGTATTAGATGGGACAAGAATTTTACTCCTTGGGAATTTAAGAATGATAAAGCCGGCGGAGAAGCGGTAAATGTAAAGGTTAATTTTTGGGAATCTCAGCCAGGGTATGATGTTGAATGGATTTATGATGCAGCTACTAATTCTTACAAAAGAAAAAATGGTGGGTCAGATCATATTGATTTGAATAATAATACGCAGCTTTCTGTAAAAAATGTTGTTGTTCAGTTTGAGAAAGAATCAAATGCTAATGATGGTTATCCAGGCAATGTTCATTTGCTGTACAGAACTACTGGTAGCGGAAAAGCATTGATTTTTCAGGATGGAAATGCAGTAGAAGGTAAATGGATTAAGGCAAGCCGTTTAGCTAGAACAAAATATGTTGATGGTAGCGGAAAAGAGATTCAATTTAACGGAGGTCTAATTTGGATTCAAACTGTTCCGGAAGGAGCAAAGGTAAGTTACTAATCAAAACTTCTGCCCGGAAAGGAGATTAAAATGCTTAAGGGATTATTTGTCTCAAGAGTCCGGGTTAAAATATTACAACTTTTCTTATCTTCAGAAACAGGTTCGCTTTTTCATGTTCGTGAAATAGTCCGAAGAGTTTCAGAAGAAATTAATGCTGTTCGCAGGGAGCTGGCCAGGATGGAAAAATATGATATGGTTTCATCGGAATGGCGGGCAAACAGAAGACTGTATCGGTTCAGAAAGGATTTTATTTATTATAAAGAGCTTTTAGCATTGGTTGCTAAGACAACAGGGATAGGTGGGAATTTGACAAAGAACAAACAGAAGCTTGGAAAGATAAAATATGCTTTCATATCAACAAAATTTTTGAAAGGTAATTCTTCTTCGGCCGAAGATGTTAATGTTTTAATTGTTGGAAATGTTGTGTTGCCACAACTGCAGGCTATTATTGCTGATGAGCAAGCAAAAAGAGAAACAGAAATAAATTATTCTTTTATGGATGAAGCTGAATTTAAGTTTAGAGTAAAAAGACGGGATCCGTTTATTTTAAGAGTATTGGTTCAACCTAAAATTATGTTGATTGGCGACGAGGATGAATTGTTTGAAGGGATTATTATCTGAGCATGAAATCAAGACATCTGCTTTGGATTATTATTATCCTTCTTGTTTTTTCTATTTTGATAGATCTTCCGGTTTCGCCGTCAATTAGAATATTAAATAAAGAATTGACTATAGATTTTCCTCTTAGATTGGGTCTTGATTTGCAAGGCGGAACAGAAGTTGTTTTGGAAACCCAGATGGATAAGATTGATCCTGAAAATAGAGATAGCGCTTTAGAGTCAGCAAAAAACATCATTGAAAGAAGAGTTAATTTATATGGCGTTTCAGAAGCTGTGGTTCAAACATCTAAATTAGAGGATAAAAGAAGAATTTTGGTGGAACTGCCTGGATTAAAAGATGTTTCAGCTGTTGCTAATTTGGTAGGCAAGACAGCACAGTTAGATTTCCGGGAATTGCCTGCTACTATGTCTGCTAAGGAGATTGAAGCTACTAGATCAGGTGTGTCAATACTAGCTTTTGCCCAAGAGACCGGTTTAACCGGTGCTGATTTAAAAAGAGCTCAGGTTACTTTTGGTGGAAGCGAAGGAATGAAGAGTGGTCCGCAGGTAGCAATTGAGTTTACTGATGAAGGAGGTAAGAAATTTGCGGAAATTACCAAAAGGAATATAGATAAGCCTTTAGCAATATTTTTGGACAATGAACTTATTTCTGCGCCAAATGTTCAGCAAGAGATTGATGGAGGAAATGCTGTTATTACTGGAGAGTTTACAACTAAAGAGGCAAAGAATTTGGTTATTGAACTTAATGCCGGTGCCTTGCCTGTACCCATAAAGTTAATCAGTCAACATTTTGTCGGCCCTACGCTTGGTCAGGAATCAGTTAACAATAGCATTGTTGCAGGAGTCATAGGTCTTGGGGTGGTTGGTGTATATATGGGAGCTTATTACGGCATTTTAGGACTAGTGGCTGATGCTGCTTTAGTTATATATACACTTTTAGTGCTGGCAATTTTTAAAACAGGTTTTTTTATTCCTCAATTACAATTCACTTTGACTTTGGCAGGAATTGCAGGATTTATATTATCAATTGGAATGGCGGTTGACGCCAATATATTAATTTTCGAAAGAATAAAGGAGGAAATCCGCTGGGGGAAATCTAAACAGGTTGCTCTTGAGCTGGGATTTAAAAGAGCCTGGTCTTCAATCTGGGCATCAAATGTTTCCTCTCTTATAACTGCTGCTATTTTGTATTGGCTGGGAACATCTTTGATTCGGGGCTTTGCCGTAACTTTGATAATTGGAGTTTTAGTTTCTATGTTTACAGCAGTTGTGGTGACCAGAACTTTTTTAAGATATTTAATGCAAGGTGAATAAAAAGGTGAATAAAATGGATTTTAAAAGCATGAGCCCGCACTATGAATATTTACGGAAAAAATGGATAGGTCGTCATCGTACAATTCAAAATAAATTCTGGGAAAAGCACGGTGAATCTTTGAAGCATTTAGCATTAGGTTCGCTTGGAGGATTGATGCTATTGACTGCACCTCATCAGCCGCAGCTTTTATCACAAAATTTAGTAGTAAGCAGCAAAAACGCGCTTGATGGTTTTGACCGGAATGTCTTGCTTGCCAAAGTTTTATCTGAAAACGTACCTCCTGAGGTTAGACCGTTAGATCCTGCAGAAGAAAAAAATATTACTGAGATTTTATCTCGCACATTTGGTTTTAAAGTGACAGCAAAGCTGGATAATTTACGATTAAACAGAAATTATGGTTTAATAGGAGGGGAGCAGCATTTATATCGTTATCCGGGCGATAATTTACATGCTCATGCAGATACTACATCTGATTGGGCAAATTATGGTGAAGCAGGAATTGCTCCGAGTTTGGGTGCCTGGGGTTATTTTGCGCCCTCTAAGACAAGTTTTACAGATGCTGATAAACAGAAAGAACGTTATTATCTGGCGATTCAGACATTTCTTGCTTCTGGTTTTGCAGAAAATTTCGCCAGATACAGGGATTTTTTTAAGTTCAGAAAAATGCTGGTAGTAAATCCCAAAACCGGCCAAGCAGTTGTAGCAGTTATTGGTGATGCTGGTCCTGCGGAATGGACAGGTAAACATTTAGGAGGATCACCGGAAGTAATGGACATGGTAGGTTTGGCAACTGGACCAAGAAAAGGCCCGGTACTTTATTTTTTTATAGACGACCCAGAGAATAAAGTTCCCCTGGGTCCGGTTAGCGTC
>JAHIVD010000037.1 GCA_018816815.1 Patescibacteria group bacterium | reverse complement strand
TTCCTTCTTGGCAATTATTAGCAGAACATCTGTCCCAAGCAGAATAACCGCATAAGGTTGCGCCATCTGTCCCGCAAGAATTAGTCATGGTCTTGCCTTCATCAGCATAAATAATCTCATCATAAGCTCCAGTGTTATCTGTCCTGCAGCTGCCCGAACCATTACAGGCCCTATAATATTTATGTCCTACGCAAGTTCCATCAACACAGGCATCAACAACAGCGCAATAATTGGAGGCAGAAGGATCAACTTCACTACCTCCCGAACAGACTTTGCCATTGGTTACATCCCCATCACTGTACTCACATTCACCTATGCCGATATTGCAATAATTATCTCTTTTAACGCAAGAGGAAACACAAGAATCTGCTGGGCAATCAGAATCTGAAGTACAGGGAGGAGCATAGGCTTTTTCGTCCCAACTACTTATGTTGTGAGCATTATCTCTACTTTGACCTCTAATTTTACAGCCCGAAGCACAGGGCCAAGAGTCAGTGGTACTCCCAGAGAAAGTAGGAAAGTGTCCAGTAATATTTGTTAGAGCCGAAATACTGCTCCATGTTAACCCCCCATCTGCTGAGCGCTCCAAAGTATAATCCTTAATCCCTGAAGTAGTATCTGTCCCAGACCAAGGTATAGAAAACATGTCTGAAGCACAAGCGGGATCACTCAAAGTAGCCGTAGGAGGAACAGTATCCACGTTCCAAGTGCCCCTGGGAGTAGCAGCGCATAAATCTCCTGAATCGCAAACGCTTAGAAATAATGAAGGAATTAGGCCATTTGGGAAACTATCCAAAAATTCTACTTTAAAATTTACTGTTAACGTATTCCCGATTGTTGAGGACCAAGATTCATTAAATTTTAGTTTAAGGCCGCCTGCTGTAGCGTCACAAGTTGGATTACATGTTCCGACATAAGCTCCAGCGATAAGAGTGACGCTGTTGGGATAATAAAGATAAAGCGCAGGGTCGGTGGCTGGCATGTCATAGTATTGTAAGGAGTATTGCTTCCCATCGGGAGCAGTTATTACTAGGTTAGCCTGTTCAATATCCTCCGCTCCATCTAAATCAGAATAAGTGGCTGTAAAGGCCATCGGATTGTTCTTGCCACCATAAGTTGTGCTCCCTGACCAATCATTTTTTGGGGTAACATCGCCGACCATAGGACAACGATTGTCTGAAACCCAGGTAAAATAGATTTTAACTGTATTGACGCCATTATCAATATCGTAGCTTACAGCGTTATTTGTGTGCGCAATTTCTCTACTAACACCTTCAATTTTATTAAACTCCCAATGACCTCCAGCCGGAGCTGTGCTTGTTATTCTAAAAGTATGGGAATTCTCACCACAGCCCTTGCAACTATGTCCAGAACCAAATCCTGCCCAACCGTCTGCATTTGTGGTTCCGCTCCAAGTTACATCTGAAGTTTCGCAATCATCGCAACTAGGATCATCTTGGTGGCATTCTGCGTTACAAGTCACGCTACAACCGCTTGTTGTGCTCACGTCTTTAACGCTAATCCCACTAACCCCTACTCCTGTCTCAGTTTTAATATAAATATCTCGGGCAGGGATATAACCTGCCTGAACGCAAGGTGAAAATACTGCCAGCGAAACCAGGATTATCGCAACTTCTAAAAAGTATTTCCAAAAATTAGACGAATGAATTATTTTTTTATGTAATTTCATATTTAATCCTCTTTAAAATATCCCTTCTCTTTTTGCAACCTTGATAATTAAAAATATAGAATCGCGAACCTTCCCGTCAGCGCTAGTGTCTTTAAGAGTAAGAATTGGGGAAAGCTCGCCCTCTTCTAAACTCCAAAGAACTTTATTCGCTTCTTCGCTAAGATAAAAAGGTTCATCTTTAGGAAGACTCTCAAACTTTTGGTAAGCGTTGGTTTTGTATTGTGGGTCAATATCAGCTAAACTTGAATCATTTTTAATAATCTCTCCTGCTTCTTTTATTGTAATCTTCCCTATTTTAATATCTTGATAAAGTTTTTCTATTTTTTCTCTTGCAATCTCTTTCGCTTTTTGAATCGAGAACTCTCTTGCTTCCTCAATACTCATATGTTGATCTAGGGCTTCCTTAATCCCTATTTTAGGAACATAAATATTGTAGCACCAGACGGCTATTGACTCGCCGCTGATTTGTCCCTCATAAGCTTGGAGCGCGACTTTGGCTTCTTTCACCAATTCAATTCTTTTTGTGTAATTTTTATTTGGAGAATTAAAAACAGTTTCATCAAGCGAGATTAACCCTTTTTCGTCGGCCTCCTGCAAAAGCTCGGAGTCTTGAATTATTTTCGTTAACAATCTTTCTTTTAATTCTTTGGTTTTTTGAGAAGTGGTCGGCTGGAAAGGATAATATGCAAGCTCTGCTTCTAAATCTGACTCAAATATCTGCTCGTTGCCAATAGTAGCTATAATTTTCCCTTGGTCTGACAAAGAAGGCAGTGGGGGTGGCACCCCTGGTTCCGATGGCTTCTGACTCAAAAAAATCAAAAAAGAAATCAAAAATAGCCCAAGAAGAAAAACAAAAGCTATTAAAATATTTCTAAAAAAAGGCTTGGTTTTAAAATTATTTAAAAAAGTGAAAATATCTGACATATATTTTTCCCAATATTATTAATGTCCCGATTTTGGATATCGTGCACCCAAAAATAAATGCATTCTTATTTTATCTCAAACTCGTTGGAATAAAATCTTTGGTTTTCTTGGAATCCTTGATCAAGTTGGCAACCAACACAAACAGGCAGAACAATTCGATGAAGATCTATTTTAGTTAAAGAAAGATCAATTTCAAAGGCTTTTTGTTCTTTCGGCTCTATACATTTTTCTATTAAATCTTGGCTTTCACAGTTTTGGTAAGAATACATTTCCCACTCCTGATTTTCTTTATTTTCAAGATAATAAGGGTAGCAGGAAGAAAAACAAATGTTTTGAGACAAATTATTTTTTATCTTTATTTTTAAAGCCTCTGTTTTTGAATATTCTTTTTTATCAGTTATAATTTTAACGTTTACCAAAAATGATTCTAAAACAAAAGCCACAATTATTAGCCCTGCAATTATTAAGAACACCATTAGA
>JAHIVD010000036.1 GCA_018816815.1 Patescibacteria group bacterium | reverse complement strand
TTATATTCCTTTTTAGGTTGGTAGGGTGAGGTAAATTCCATTTCCAGTTTTCTGGAGTTTTGTGGTCTGACCTGAACAAATGCCTCAAAAACTGTTTTATCTAAATCTTCTATTGTAGTAACAATATCCTCTGAACCTTTTGAGGAAACCAGCTTGCTCCCCTTTGGTGCATAAAACCTGACATAATCCCTGTTTATCCCGTTTAACCAAATCCCAAACGGCTGATCGTTTGTATATTCAATGGTAATTTTTTTCTTAATGGTTCCATCGCCTTGAGTATTGATCTCCTGGGTAACTTTTTGCTCAACATACAAATTAGATTTCCCGCCTGCAAAGTTTGAATCATTTATATGCAGGTAATCTCCGTTGTATTCTTTTATTTCCCCTGTCCAATTTATTTTAGATAAGGCACTCTGCAGCTCTCCATCATGCATATAAAACATGACGTGCTTATGATTTGCCAGGGTAGCAATTGTTTCAATTAGTTGCGGCAATTTTTCAACATCTGCCCCGACTGACCGGGCCAGGATCTGTTGCATCAGAATTCCCAGGATTGCTTTTCTGTCCTTTTCCCCTTTTGCCGCAATTTCTGCATAAGATTCCAGCTCGAAAATCACGTTTGAACAATTACATCTTTCATCAATCTCCGAAGAATATTTTGTACCGAATACATCAATAGGTCCGGTAATCTCAATCAGTTCCTCAACCACTTTTGTGTCAATAAATATGATACCGTCAAAAGGCAAACCTTCCCCTAAAAGCTGATACATTCTTTCAAACTCTTCAGCAGAGGTAGGTACATCAGGTGAAATATTTGAATCCCTCATGCTCCAGGCAGACCTTTCTTTTCCTGAAACCTCAGGCAGATATTTCACAATAGGAGGCGGAGGAGTTAAGGGACAAATTTTGGTTAAACAAACATTCAGCAGTTTCTCATCAAGTCTGTATATGTCATCTGAGGTAGTGGCACTGACTTGTCCATTTTTGATTGTTAAGGTTGCATAAGCAGTCATAAATCCGCCGGTAGGCCGGATTTCTTTATCGTTTTGAAAAAGCAAAAGATAATTTTTAGATCCCGGAATACCCAAAGCCCGGGGAGCTGCCATTAATGCTTCTTTGCCGTCTTTCACAGCTACTGCTGCACCGGTAATAAAATTTTTAAGAGTTTCGAGATTTCTTCTTACATTTATGTTTTTAAAATTTTCCGGATATTTACCGGTATCAATATTTTTTACTGAACCGGCAGCTTTTGTTAAATTACGCTCTACCTTATCCAAAAACGGTAAAGATTTATTTAAAATACCAAGCGCCTGGGTAACTCTTTCCGGACCGCTTTTTTGATTTCCGTCAAACCCTAACTCTGCTTTTGAAGGTTCTAGTTTTACAAGAATTGTATCCAAAGCAGCTAGCTCTTCTACTCCGGCACCCACAAAACCCTTTATATCCGAATAATAACCTCCCAAAAAAGGAATGGGTCTTAGCCAAAACAAAAAGGCCAAGGATATATTAGCTCCCTGCATTCCGTTTTTTGTGGCAGCAACCTCTTCTGATAAACTTTCAAATTGCTGGTTTTTATATGCAGCCACTAAACCCTTCCCATGAGACAAAGCACTTCTTAACCCAAAGTAAGTAAAAATTGACGGCACAATTAAAGCAATAACCAAAACAATTATAAAAACTGCTAACCTTCTCTTGGTTTTATTCGGGTTTTTCTTTAAATATCTTTTATCCAAAGAGTTGTATTTTTTGTTTAAATTTGTAAACATCTTATACTGCCCCCCTTCTTACACAGCCCCTCTTCCGGATATGACGGCAGGAATGGTTCTAAGTATCAGAATAAAATCGTAAATGATGGATTTTCTTTTTACATAATCCGCATCCATCTTTACCCGTTTATCAAAATTAATCTCTGACCTGCCGGTTACTTGCCAAACTCCGGTTAAACCGGGTTTGCCGGATAAAATAACCTTAACATATTTTCTCGACTGCGGATAATTACTTTGCTGCTCCTCCAGTTCATAAGGATAATATGCCCTTGGTCCTACCAAACTCATCTCTCCTTTTAAAATATTAAAGAATTGAGGGAATTCATCAATAGAATATTTTCTGATAAATTTTCCCACCCTGGTTATGCGCGGATCATTAAATATCTTATAACTATTTTTCTTGTATTCTTTCAGAAGCTTGGGATTTTTTTCCAGAATCTCGTGAGCGTTTTGAACCATAGAACGGAATTTATAGATATTAAAAGGCTTACCATCTTTACCTGCTCTCATTGGTGTATCAGCCATAATTGGACCTGGAGAATCAAGCTTAATAGCTAAAGATACTAAGAAAAGAAGAGGGGAGAAAATAATTAAACCAGAAAAGGAACCAATAATATCTACTAACCGTTTTAGAAATTGATACATCATAACTATTTAGTGTACGTTTTACCCCGATAAAAGACAAGTCTTTAACTCCGGGATCTTCAGCCCTTTGGTCTTTCGACCCTGCTCAAGACCAAAGAGTTCACGGACCGTTCAGACTCAAAAAGGTTCTGCAGACTGATCCCGAACTTATTGGGACTAACAAAGCAGGTCCTTATTGCAAGGAAACAACTGTCTGCTTAAAATTCTTAATAAATATTTTTTTGCTAAACCTTGCAGCATTTTCTCTGCAATCATCCTGGTTTATTTTTATAGTATTTAGCTTTTTTAGGGCATCAACTAAACTTTCCGTTGTTTGGCTGTCAAATAATATCCCTGTTTTACCTGGGATTACTGTTTCCAAGGCTCCTCCTGCTTTATACGCAACAACTGGTTTACCTAGAGCTTGAGCCTCCAAACTGGTTAACCCAAAATCCTCTATACCCGGAATGATAAGAGCTTTGCACCCGGCCAGCACAGAAACCAAAATATCATCATCTATTGATCCCAAGAAACTAATCAAACGCTGACTATCTTTAATTTTTCCTAAAGAACTTAAATTTAAACTGCTTCCTATAACTTTTAAAGGAACCCCTAGTTTTAAACAAGCTGAAACCGCCAAATCAAATCTTTTATATTTATTAGGTCTTCCAACTATTGCAAAATATCCTCCGTCAAAACTTTCAATACCCTTAAATCTTTCAAGATCCACAAAAGGGTAAACAACTTTTGATTCTAAGTTATATACTTTCTTAATCCTTTTTCTTGCATTGCCGGAACCAGCTAAAAAAAAGTCAGCTCTGCTGGATGATACCCGGTCATAAATTCTCATTTGAGTCAGCAATATCTCTGCCGGGCCGAAGCTCACCTCTCCGGAAAAATGCCATAAAAACCGCGGAGGGGTATGCATATAGCAAATATGCAAAGTTTGCGGTTTTGTAACAATGCTTTTTGCAAAACGGGTAGTATGGGAAATAACTAAATCAAATTTTGAAAAATCAAATTGTTCAAATGCAAAAGGATAAAAAGGAAGCAATATCTTATACAGACTTTTCCACCCTGGTACTTCCTGTAAAAAAGAAGTTATAACTTTTTTGCTATCAAAATTCCGCAACAAGGCAGCATTAGTGCGGTCAAACAAAGATGTGTAAATAGACGCATCTGGATATATTTCCAAAAGCCCCAAAAGCACTCTCTCAGCCCCACCCCATTGCACCAAATCATCATGTACAATAGCTACACGCATTGTTTATAGGTCTCCAAAGTTTGTTGAGCTAATCTTTTCCAGCTAAACTCTTTGCATCTTTTTAATCCTTTTTCTATTAGTTTCTGCCTCAGTTTTTTATCATCTAGTATCTGCAGGACTTTTGCTGTCATGTCCCCGGGGTTTGTAGGATCAAAATAAAAAGCAGCATCTCCTCCGACTTCTATCAGGCTTCCCTTGTTTGAAGAAACTACCAAAGTGCCACAAGCCATTGCTTCCAAAATAGGTATACCAAATCCTTCTTCCAAAGAAGGCATGATAAATGCTGTTGCTCTCTTGTATAAAGCCACTAACTCTTTATCGGAGATATAACCTGTATAGATAATATTTTGACCCGGGTATTTTTCCTTGAGTCTTCGCCAAAAATAATGATCACTGCCTGACAGCACCAATGACAAATCAGGATGTTTTTTTTCTAAATCCTTAAATGCTCTGATCAAACCCTCAACGTTCTTGTGAGGATGGGCGTTTCCAACATAAAAGATAAACGGCAACTTAATGCTAAACTTTTTTATTGCTTTATCTATTTCTTTTTTAGTTATTGCGTTTTTGATTAAAAATATTTTGTCATCAACCGCTTCATGCGTTATTACTACCTTTTTTCCCTCTACCTCCCATCTATCCTGCAGCAAGTCTTTTACATAATTTGAAGGCACTAAGATTTTATCTGACTTTCTTGCAGCATTTTTAAAAACCTTTGTATATCCAAATTGCTTTACTTGGTAAAAAAGCGGGTTCAGCGTTGTTGCTCTTTTCATCCGGAAACGCTGGTGGATAAGATCATGAATAGTTACAACAAATTTACCGCGGTAGCAAACCGGCACATTAAAATGGGGAAAATGCACTAAATCAGGATTCAAGGATTTTATTAACCCGGGCAACTTGATTTGTTCAAAAAATCCATACCAGGGGAAATTAGCTAAAACTTTATTAAAATTATCCTTATATTTAAGTCTCTTGTAATCTTCCTTCAGATGCAGAATAAAATACTCGCTTTCTTTATCTAAAATCGCTAAATTGTTAATTAAATTTCTGATATACCGGCCTATTCCTGATTCATTAAGCATTCTGCCGTCAATAACTATGCGCATAGAATTAAATTTTTTTACCTAGATTTTCATAAATATTACTTAATTTTTTTGCAATAGGGTCCCAATCATATTTTGCCCGCACCATCTTTTTTGCGTTTTCAGCAATTTTATTATAGAGGACCTTATCATTAAGTAGCAAAATAGCAGCTTCTGCGATTTCACCGGGTTTATCCCTGATAATAACTTCCTCACCATCTTCCGCATTTGTTCCTCTTATACCAATTGAGGTAGTAACAACCGGCAAACCCGATGCAAAAGCCTCAAAGTTTTTATATCTGGTACCTCCTCCTCCGTAGATTGGAGCAACTAATACGGACGCTTTTTGGTAAGCCTCTCTTACATCCTCAATCTCCGAAACTAAAATATCGCTTGACGCCAAGTCTGCAAAAAAATCTCCTGCTTCCTTGCCAACAATCCAAAGCTTTGCTTTTGGTAACCCTTGTTTAATTTTCGGCCATACCTTAGTTAATAAAATCTGGACAGCTTCCCTATTTTGCAGCCAGGTAAAATTCCCCAGGTAAAGCACAATTGGTTCCTTTGACTTTACTGCAACAGATTCTCCGAAGAATTTACTGTCAACTCCGTTTGGCACAATATCTACATCTAATCCGGAAACCTCATCCGTCATTATATTTTTATCTTCCCGGGACATTGCCACAACTTTTTTAGCTCTTTTCCAGTATAAAAGCTCCCAGTATTTCATCTTTGCAACATCTAAGTATAGTAGCGGTTTTAAAAGCGGAAATTTAAATTCATCTGCAAAGTGGCGGTAAACCAGGTATTCAATGGTTTGTTCAACCAAAAGTATCGGTATTTTCGTTTTTGGGATATGCGGCATAACATAAAATGTTTCAGCATGAATTAAATCAAATTTTTCCTGTTTAATCTTTTGTTCAATTGCGGCCTTTTCCCCTTTAGCCCAATTTCTAATAACTAAAAAAGGATAAAGGCTAAATCCGGTTTTTAGAATATTTCTTAGTGTCCATGGTTTCCCGGGTCTGCTGAAAACTTGAACTTCTTTGCAGAATTTTTCCAAATGCCCGACATATTTTCTCTCTTCCTTACTTTTAACCAAGCTAAAAAGAGTTATTTCATGCCCCAGCGCTGAAAGTCTTTTAATCAGATTAAATGACCGCGTTTGCCCTCCTGTCAAAAGGGGATAAGGAAGATACGGTGTAAGCATTAATATTTTCATGTTTAAGTTGCCTTATTCCAGTTACTTTATTTCAGTTGTCTTATTATGGTTCAGGATCACTGCTGTCAATAGGTTTTTTTAATTTTGTTAAATCTGCAATCACAAAATTTGGACTGTCCTCTAAAACTTCAAAATTGCGCATTACCCAACGTGTTTTATCATCTTTTGCTGTAGATATGTAATAGTTAACCCCAAAATCTGCAACCAATTCCGGAATTGGCAGTGCTGCTGCTGCAAACCCCAAACGGTTTGTTTGATAAAGAAAAGCAGTATCACCGTTATAAGGCGCCAGCACTATTGCATCTTTTGGCAAGATCCTATCCGCTGTTTTACCTGCTTCAACAATACTGGGATTGTTGACATTATAAAAATCCTTTGTTGCCTTGAAACCAAAATAAAAGGCAAGCGGAAACAGGAATAATCCCAGTAGTATTGTCCATATTCTCGGCACAAAAGCATTATTTCCTTTGAGAAGATGAACAAATCCTTGCGCAAAGAATATACACGCTACAGGTACAAATAAGGTTTGATAATAATTATGTCTGACATTGCCCGTTGCAACAACAGCAATGAATAAAAAAGACGACAGGGCCCAAATATTTAAAAAGTAATTCCCGCTTTTTTGCTTACTGATAAGTCCGATAAAAAACAGTACAATCCCTGTTGCGCCCAATATCTCCCTTCCCATCCTCTCTGAGATAATCCACCACCAAAATGCAGGCCTGAAACGTATTCCGTCGCCATTTAATAGCCAACCTGCAGCCGGAATGCCTTCAGGCTGCTGAAGTATCCACAGTCTCCAGAGAATAAACGGCAAAAGTGCGATAAATGTATAAAAGAAAAATTTTATCCAAAACTTTCCTGGCCTTTGTTTAAAATATAAGGAGTAAAGCAAAGGCAAATAGAAAAATATTGCCCAGGGTTTTGTTAAAAAGGCAATTGAAGTAAACACAAATCCCGGCAGACAAGAGCTTTTCTTTCCTTCCCAAATCCATCTATCTACGTAGTAGATCATACCCAGTGCAAAGAAAACAAGCGTTGGTTCAGGCAAAGTTGTTCTTGAGAAAAAGACGTTAAAAGGTAGGACGGCAAAGGTAAAAGCCGCCAGTAGTCCTACTGGCACACTTATATATTTTTTAACAATAAAAAATAAAAATGCAGTGCTTCCCAGAGAAAAAATTATGGATACTAAACGGTGATATTTATCAGCAACTCCAAATAACAAATACAGGGGATAAACTGCAATATTATAAACAGGGAACTCTACAAACCGGAATCCGGATGGATTAATAATGGGTTTTTCCGAAACACCGGACATATCGTCATATTTTGGAAAAAGGGGATTAAACCCCAGTTTTATAAAATTTCTTGTCACTGAGGCAGTATCAGCTTGTCTCCATGAATGCCAATCAGCAATCGGAGAATCTAATTTATAGGTCCTGACCAGGAAACCCAATATAATTATTAGTATCAGCCAAAAATATTGATTTGCAAAAATCTTAAAAACTTTCATTTTTTATATTTATCTTTTTTTATCTTTATTTGTATTTATTTATATTTATCTTTATCTTTATTTATATTTATCCTTATCCTTATCCTTATATTATTTAATATTTATTTAAATCTCAAAACAGCTAAATTCAGTCCAAGCATCATCCAAAAAAGCGATGCCACCTTAGATGCTTCAAACACATCTATAAATAAACCGTTTACCACAAAAGCAACCATCATTGACAAAACTCCGGCAGAAAAATACCTGATCAATTTACTCTCAAGAGCAGAGCAACTCAGTATTCTTTTTGCTGCCTCGATCAAAACTAAAACAAACGCAGTTGTACCTAATATACCAACTTCTCCAAGAGAACGTAAAAAATCATTATCAGTTGCAATATCAATAGAGGCATACCCTGTACCAAGGAATGGATTTTTAATTAGGGCAGTTACAGCTCTTGGCCACTCAACTTTATATCTTATTTCAAATGATCTATAAACACCTAGCTGAGTAGTATCAATTGGCTCGCCCGGAGCAATGTCAGTTGCTGTTTGACCTGAAGGAGAGGCAAAAGTAGAGGCAGTTGCAGATACGCTTGATGTTCTTATAGCCAGTGTCGGAATATTTAACTTACTTCTGATTTGCTGATCAAGTGTTTCCCCTTCATATCTTTGCCCCATTGAAAAAAAATTAACTGTGACTGTTGATATTAAGCGGTCTCTAAGCTGTGAAGGATAAATTAAAATTAAGATTGCTGCAATAAAAATAAGCAAAATGTACTTTTTTTTCCTCACAAATAAAAGTGCGGAGATTATTCCGGCAAGCGCTGCTACAAAGGAAAGTCTTGATGCGGTCATGATTAAAACAGCAAAAGACAGCAGTCCAAGACAAAAAATCGGAATTTTGACTGCCTTTCTTGCCGCAAAAAATAGGGCAGTCAACACAGAAATTGTCATTGCTAAAAATGCGGCTAAATCGTAGTGACCTGCAAAAGTTGAATTAACTCTTGCGCCGGAGGTCAAATGCAGTATTAATCCTTTCGCGAATTCTGAATTTGTCGTAGAAATCACCGGCCAATCCAAATACTCCTGACCTAAAGCATATAAATTTACCGACAAAACAGTTAGCGCCAGGAATATTAAAACCCAAATCAGTTGCTTCCTGCTTTTTACAACAGAAGCCACAACAGGCAAAAGAATCATAAATTCAACTCTGCGCAGAAAATGAAGTATGCTTAAATGAGAAATAGCAGTATGGGTTAAAAAAATAGCTGAAAAAGTAGAGACTATTCCTATGAAAAAAAATAGTAGTAT
>JAHIVD010000035.1 GCA_018816815.1 Patescibacteria group bacterium | reverse complement strand
GAATGCTTAGTCTAAGCACCAGTTTGAGAAAAAAACATACAGAAGATCCTTATCATATAGCTGAATTGTATAGAGAACTCAAGGTAGAATTACTGATGGCTAAAAAAAGAAGGGAAATGACTGAAATTCCCAATCCAGCTAAAGCTACTGCTATGAACGCTGCTTTTGAAGGTGGAGCAGGCACACAGGGTGGAGGAACAGCTAACCTCTCTTTCCGGGCTACAGGCTGATTAGGTCTGATTATTTATTAGTTCGAATCCTGCCTGGGGAGCCAGTTGCTACTTACTCTATAAGTGGTAAAAATATGTCTGTAAAAAAAACAATTTCAAAAAAGTTTGGGAGTCTGATAATAAAACCAGACCAATTGATTAAATTATCTAAAGTTTGCTATGAGCCGTGGAGAAGAGATTTAGAGGCTGCACAAAGAAAATGGAGAAATGAAAGACTTCCAGAAATTGAAAAGAAAATTGACAAACACAATAAAGACGTTAAGGCAAAAAAATCAGTTTATTCATTTAATACCTATCTTCCCATTGGTGAAGATGACAAAAAAGCAATAACTGAAAAAGAAAGAGATTATTATATATTCACCTCTCAAAGGGTGTATGATTTTCATTCTAAATTTAAAGTTTCGCTTAAAGATGAAGAATTTGAACATAGTAAGCCTGGTTTTTTGGAAGATATTGATTTAGAAAAGGCAAAGAAACTTAATTTTTCAGTAGAGTCAAAAAATGGAAACAGAATAGAATTGACGGTTCGCAACAATGGAGCATTTGACGAGGAGTTAACGTATAAAATTGAAGGGGAAGATGAGAGGTGGATAACTAAGACTAAACAATCTTTAGAAAAGATTATTAGGGAAGTCAGTAGTCCTCATGAAATTACTCGTTATAAATTTTGGATAGCCTTATTTTCTACTATAGCGTTATCCTTAACGTTTTATAAGATTTTAATTAAACTTAATATCCTGGATTTCAGCCAGTTTTTTATAAATACGAAAATCTCAAATGTTGTAGCCACAATTTTATTTAGTGTTTTTTTGTTGATTAGAATGCTAAAAATATTAAATAATGTGTTTCCAAATTTCACAATAAAATCTAATTATAAACCGTTTGATTCCAATTTTGTTTTAGTTGGGGGATTTCTTGTTACTGCTGTTTTATCACCGATTATTTGGGCAATTATAGAATTTTTATTTATTAAATAATTTACTTTTCAGCTTATATATTTCCCCATTCTTCACTTTTATTACCTGATAATTTGGTTTTATCTGCATAATTCTCTTCAAATCTCTTAATTGCTCTTTAACTTGTGCTAGTTTCTCTCCAGAGAAGATTTGAAACAGAATATTTGGGGAACCTGGGAGCACCAATCTAAAAAGGCTGTTAGATCAGTCTTTTTTTGTATATAAGAAGGTAAAGTTTATCTCTTCGAGCTTGAGTCGATTTGGTTCGATCCTCGTAGTTAAAGATTTCAGAGCCGAAGGTCTAAACCCGCCCTTGCTTATTTGATTTGATCTTTTGTAACAGACAAATAAAGATCTTTAAGAATCAATCAGCTCAGCTTGGGAAAGGATTGCATCTCTTTGGCCAAAAAAGCCTTAAGTTGATCAACATGGTAAGTATTAATGATATGTTCCTGTTTGATTCCCATATTTTCGAACCAAACATTAAATTGAGCCTCGGTCATTTTTAGACAACGCCAAAAGCGATGACCCTTAAGGTCAGTAACATTTCCGCTTAAGTCTGTATCTATTGGTAATCGGTGTTCGTCGGCATTGATGGCGATTCTCAGGCCTTGGTTTAAATATGGTTTCAGCTTTTCTCTAATTCTTCCTGATGACAACAAAGGAATTAGTCCGGGAAGCTTTTCTTCAAATGCTTTGCGGTAAGAAACATTATTAGCAGGGAATTTATTGTAATCCATCATTTCTCGGTAGATATATTCCATTAGCGGGCGGACGTTGATCTCAATAGCGACGTCATTTCTTATGGCTGCTTGGGCAATTTTATCCCAATCCAGTTGTTCGGCAAATTCTGGGCTAGCCCCAAAGCCGATGTGAGCAATGATGTTAGTTTGAGGTTGTTCGATGCCCTTAATTACAAGATCTGTGTAAAGATTATGATCAGCCATTATCTCCGCATATCCGTTGGGATCTAAGTCTGGGTGAATAGAGGCAATGACCAAAGTAAACTCTCCTTGGTCGACTATTTGGCTATCAAATTCACCATTTGGTAATAGATTGGCCTCAACTCCAGCAATTAACACGAATAGTGGAATCCCGTTTTCTGCTAGTTCTAGTTTTTGTTGTCTGATTTTTTCGAGATTTATTCTTAGACGATCATCGTTGTAGCAGGCTACCACTTTTGCAAAAGTGGCAGCAGTTTCGGCAATAAGTTTTTTGTCTTCAGGGGTTAAATCCTCTCGAGGTTCGTCATTTTCTCCTAACGAGTTATCATCGGAAGTTAACCATCTTTTAAACCACTCTGTGATTCCATTAAGTGCAACTTCTGGACTGGCGTCCCGGGAATGATCTGTCGCTGCCAGGAATTTATTTTTCATTTGAACTGCATGAAAAAATATCAAAGCTCGCAAGGTTATTTCCCCGCAATTGCTGCCTGAACGAGTCTCTGCTACTGTTTCTGGTGAAGTTTTTTCGCCTTCCTGAGTGTGGGCATGAAGATCTCCCAGATAGTGAGAAACGCTTAGATTATTTCTTTTTTCTGCACGGTGTCTTCTTCTCATTGCATTCTTATTAGATTGATGTGCTGCTGCAATTTGAGGAGTTTCTGTTTCCATTCTTCAATGATAACAAATTTATTCAATAAACAAAACACATTGCAAGCCATTCAATAACAAAACTAAGATTTGAGTTATATACCCATAAATGCGCTCTACCAGCTGAGCTAACCGCCCGATTCTTCCAGCGTAAATATTATCATCTCTTTAAGGTTATTGTACTTTATTATAATTTCTTTGCTAAACTACTGCTATGAAAAAAACAGGGGTAAAAGTATTTGTTACATATGATAAAAAACTGCTTCTAATTCTAAGGGATAATAAATCAAATATCCCGTTCCCTAACACATGGAATTTACCTGGAGGCGATATTGATGAGGACGAATCTTGTAAAGAAGCTGTAAACAGAGAGCTTAAAGAAGAAATTAATATAAACCCTTCTAATATTACTTATTTAGGGAAGCAGATCTACCAAGATGGTAGTGTAG
>JAHIVD010000034.1 GCA_018816815.1 Patescibacteria group bacterium | reverse complement strand
TCCGGACGAGAAAATACTTCTTTTGCTGCGGGCCCACCCAATTACTAATTTGGGTTGGATTATTCCTGCTGTTTTCCTTTTTTTCCTCCCGTTTTTTATCTGGGACATTTTAAGGTTTTTAAACTTGGATATGATCAAAATCCCTTTGACGTATGAAATAGTATTATTAATCGTTAATTATCTTCTGGTTTTAATAATTGTCTTTGAGGGGTTTTTGTATTGGTATTTTAATGTCTATATAGTGACAGATAAAAACATTGTTGATGTGGACTTTCATTCAGTACTTTCTAAAAATATAGATGTTGCACCTCTAAGGAATATAGAAGAAACAGCATCTTCGGTTGGTGGGATTATGCGTTCGATTTTTCACTACGGTGATGTATTTATTCAAACAGCCGGAGCTACCAAAAATGTTGACTTGCGTTCTATTCCCAGGCCGCATCATGTGGCGGACTTTATTTTAGATGAATCACATAGAATTCATGAAAGGGGGAAAGGTGCCTACCGTCGTCCCAACTAACCCTTTTGATTCTGAAGTAGCCTTGACAATCTTGAAAGCTGCAACTTTGCTAATTTTAGTTTTTTACGCTATATTTGCCTTAATGGTTGTAAGGCAAGTAGATTTAATGAGTAGAACATTAATTACTAAAGTTTCGCCAGCACTAAAAGCTTTTGCTATTGTTCATGTGGGGTTTGCCATCGGGTTCATAATTTTGGCTTGGGGAATATTGTGATTTCTAAATTATGAAGCTTAAAATAGCTCAAGTTATTGGACTGAATACTGACCAAAAAGCCGCACAAGTTGCCTCTGTTGTACGGGAAGACACTACTTTTTTAGCAGTTTTAGAATTGATTTCAGACGACGCTTTTACTAAAGGCAGAGTTACGCTTTCTGAAATTGAAGATTTTTATTTTGAATCAGAAGGAGGGATAGGGGAGAAATTAATAGCCACTTTTAAAGAATTTAAGGAAAAATTCTCAGAAGAAAAGGATTTTAGTTTAGGCTTAGCAGCTATTTCCGGTAAGGTGCTTTACCTGATTGGTAAAGGTCAGATTGAAGTTAACTTAAAACGCAAAGACAAACTATCTTCGCTTTTATCAATAGGCACTTCCTCGCAGTCTGCTGCAAAGCAAGAAAATTCTCTTACCGTGAAGCAGCAAGCTTGTCTTATTTCAGGATTTTTGGAAGACAATGATAAATTATTGATTTCCACGAAAAGTTTTATTGTTTTTTTAGGAGACGAGTTGGAAAAATCCCTGAATTTGCCAATTGAAAATTTTAAAGAAGAAATTGAAAGCAAGATTGGTGCCTCTGAGTTAGACAATCAAGGACTGGCTGCTTTAGCAGTAGCTATTACAGAAGAAGATGCGGACATTTCATCTCTTTCTTCCCAGAAAAAAGAAGAGGAGGTGGCTTTAATGGAACAAAATATTAATGAAGATTTTGCAAAGAAAATATCATTGCCAATTCGAGCTATTATAAGTCGTGTTTTCCATTTATCTAAACGATTAAGGAAATATTTTCCAAAAAGCGGTAGAGGTAGATTGATTTTGGCAATTGTCCTGCTTTTAATTATTGTTTCCGGTATTGGCTATAAATATAAGCTGAGCCGTGACCGTGAAAATCAAGCACAGTTTAATCAGCTCCTGCAGCAGGCAAAGGATGACTTCAACTCTGCTAAAGGTATTGCCAGTTTAAATCCAACTGATGCCAAAAATAAACTTGATACAGCAAAGGATAAAGTCAATAAAGCATTAGTTATTAAACCAAAAGATCAGGAAGCTCAAAATTTTAAGAATCAGATCGAGCAGGATTCTGATGAGATTTTGCAGCAATTAAGTGTTTCTGATTTTCCTGTTTTTTTGGATATGGATTTAGTCAAGAAAAACTTCCTGGCTACTCAAATGAGTTTATCAGGAGGAGAGTTATTATTGATGGATCCTGGAGTTAAAACATTGGTAGTGATAGACTTGGCAAAAAAGAGCAACCAAATTTTAGCAGGGAAAGAAAAATTGGGCGAAGCTTCTTCCGCTTCGATTAATGGAGAACTTGCATTTATCTACTCACAAGATAAAGGTATTTTAAGAGTAGATACGAAAAATTCAAAACTAAATGTGGTTGCTGAAAAAGATAGTGAATGGGGGGATATTAAAGATATTTACGGTTTTGCCGGCAATGTTTATCTTTTGGACTCTGGTAAAAATATGATCTGGAAATATTTGCCTACCGCTGAAGAATATTCAGGCAAAAGAGAATATCTGAGTAAAGGCACTACAGTTGATTTAAGTGGTTCTTTGAAGATGCAGATTGAATCCTCAATCTATGTGCTTAAAAACGGAGGGGAAATGCTGAGGTTTACTAAGGGAGATAAAGATAATTTTTCCTATTCCGAACTGCCTTCCGGAGTTAAAGACCCAAAAAGCTTTTTTGTCTCATCTGACACTGAAAATCTTTATCTTTTGGATTCTGGTAATTCCAGACTGCTGATTTTAACTAAAACAGGCAGTTTCAAAGGGCAGATTACCGGTAATAAATTTGGGTCAGCTACGGATTTGGTGGTTGATGAGGAAAATAAAAAAGTTTATTTGCTTGAAGGAAGTAAAATGTTTCAGGTAGACTTGAAATAAATTTTCAATTATTAATTATTAATTTACAATGAAATGAATTTTTAATTAATTAATTCAAGTAGCGGAAAAAAGTCTTGCCTGCTTTCTATGTTTGAAAATTGTTTAATTGATTATTAATTGAAACTTTAAAATTGTAAGTCAGCAGCATGCGTATAATCAACAAAAAAGCACTTCATAATTACCACATTCTAGAGCGTTTGGAAGCAGGGATTGTTTTATCCGGCTCTGAAGTGAAATCTATAAGAGCTGGTAGAATTGATTTAGGAGAAAGCCATATTAGGATCCTAAAAGGTGAGGTGTTTTTAATCAATGTCTATATTCCGCTGTATGCTCGAGCCGCAAATAAAGAATATGATGCGGGAAGAAGTAGAAAATTATTACTCCACAGGGATCAAATTAATTCTTTGAAAGGTAAGACTTCCAGTAAATCCGTGACATTGGTGCCGGTTTCTATTTACGAAAAAAATAACCGGTTTAAAGTAGAGATTGGTTTGGTGAAAAGCAAAAAAGAATTTGACAAAAGGAAAATCCTTAAAGAAAAAGATCATAGAAGAAGGCTGGATCAGGAGCTTCGGGGAAAAGAATGAGATTTGGTATTTTGTTTTACAATAAAGCACAAAAAATCCCGCCATTGGCGGGATCATTTGGTGGAGATGTCGGCTGTGAGCCGAGTCCAAAATTACAACTAAAAAAACTTCTACAAGCTTAGCTAATTAATTTTTGTTCATTAGTTGTAACCGATTAGCAGGAAAACTAATGAATGACCAAACTTTCTTTTGTTAATACTGATCGATCAGAATTGTATTAACAGCATTTTGACTTTGTACGTACCTTAGTCTCCCGTCAAAAAGAGGAGAAAATCTAAAGTAGATGCTTTAAACTTCAGCAAAAGCAAGAGATTGAGAGGTAAAAGCCCCTGTTAAGGAAGCAAAGACTCCTGCAACTTCTTGTTTAGCCATTTTTATGGCATCACGGACAACATATGCTGTGCCGTTTGTGTTTTGAAACAATATTTAACGCTTAATGTTTCCTAAGCGGCTTGCAGTTTTTTAAAGAGCAATCCTGTCGAGACTATACATCCCCAGATTTGTATTATACCATATTTAAGCACACAATCAAATGAATTTTATTCTTGACATTCTTTTCCCCAAAAAATGTGTAGGATGCGGGAAATTAGGCACATTTTTTTGCAAAATTTGTATTTCAGGTATTTTACAAAAAAATCTTATCTGCCCAAAATGCAAAAGATTAGCTATTGGCGGGAAAACTCACCCGATTTGTAGAAGGAAATATGGTCTAGACGGACTTTGGAGTTTAGGGATTTATCAGGGTTCTTTTCAGGAAGCTATTAAGCAGCTTAAATACGGGAAGGTGAAAGGATTAGCAGTAACTCTTGCAGATATTACTATTGAATATTGGGCAAAATTCCAACCGTTTGTTTTAGACCAGATTAAAAAGAGTAGAGGAGTTGGATGGGTAGTAATTCCTGTGCCGCTTTTTTGGTGGAGAGCAAATAAAAGGGGTTTTAATCAAGCATCGCTAATTGGACAAATTTTATCCAACAGGTTAGGTTTGGATTACTGTGATGCACTAAAACGTACTCGTCACACTAAGCCTCAGGTAAAGCTTAAAGGTAAAGAGCGTTGTCAAAATATCCGTGGTGCTTTTGCGGTTCTTAAAGCTTACACCCAGCTTTCCCAGAAGGGGTGCGTTAACCCTAAACAATATGTATTGCTTATTGATGACGTTTGGACTACTGGTTCTACTCTTCGTGAATGCTGCTATGTTTTGAAAAAAGCAGGAGCTAAGAAAGTCTGGGTCATCACTTTAGCCAGGTAATATCTTGACAGGATTACAGAATTATTATATGATTCGCTTATATGAAACAGTTTATTGTTGACGAAAGATTTGTAAATATTCAGAAAGCTCAATCCGGCCTGACCAAGCTATTTTTGGAAGCGCAAAAGAATGAAACTTTTTATCGGGTGCTAAGAAACGATCAAGCTTTGGGTGTATTAATTCCTGAAAATTTATGGCGAAGTTTGACTGAGGACCTGGAAGCTCTTTCTTCGCCGTCTTATCTTCGCCGTATTGCTAGAGCAAGGATGGAAAAAAAGACAGTCAAAACAGCTTCGGTCAAGAAATTATTGGGGTTATGATTTATGTACGCTTATGAGTTTAAACCTCAAGCTATTCGGGATTTGAAAAAACTACCTAAAGTTATCCAACGAAGAATTATTAAGAAACTGGACTTCTACGCATCCTGTAAAAACCCTTTATCCTTTGCTGATAAACTGATCCATTTTGAGATTGGTTCGTATAGATTCCGTATTGATGATTATCGAGTGATTTTTGATGTGGAGGATGAGAGGATGATAATTTTGACCTTCGGTCATCGCAAAGAGATTTATAAGTGAGCAAGGCTTGTTTACAAAAATCGCTGGTTAGATTTGAACTTACGGTTTTTTTGTAGAATAGCTATTTATATTACCCATGGAGTTGATTCTCGTGTTTTGGTAGAATTGAGGTGTTGGAGGAGTCGCATAGTGGTCGAGTGCCGCTCGGTGCTAACGAGCTATACCCGTAAGGGTATCGTGGGTTCGAATCCCACCTCCTCCGCTCAGGGAGGCGTGTCCGAGCGGTTTATGGATGTGGTTTTGAAAACCATTGGAGACGTAAGTCTCTCGCAGGTTCGAATCCTGCCGCCTCCGCTTGTATGAGATTTGTTTATCGGTCTAAAATACATAAGGCTACAGTTACTGAAGCTGATCTGAATTATATCGGCAGCATTACTATTGATGAGGACCTAATTAAGAAGGCCGGATTTTGGCCAGGGGAAAAGGTGTCAGTTGTAAGCAATACATCAGGTTCGCGGCTGGAAACATATATCATAGCAGGCAAAAGCGGTTCAGGAGTCATATGCATGAATGGTGCAGCTGCGCGTCTTATCAAGAAAGGCGAAGAAGTTATCATTATGGGGTATGAGTTGACTGATAAGCCAGCAAAATCCAAAGCTGTTTTAGTAGATAAAAACAACAGGTTCGTGAAATATCTGTAGATGATGTGTATGTACTTTACATAGGACTTATTTAAAGTTAAACTAGAGACAAATGCCCAAAGACGCTGCTGAGCAGCCTGTAAAAAACCCAACAGAAACTGGTAAACCAGAATTTTTTACTCCTAAGATGATGGAGGCAACAGAGATTAAAACTCTATTTTCTTGGGAAGCACCGTCCCGCCCTTTCAGGAAAAAAGACCGCTCCTATTACACAACTATTGCTATTTTGGCAATACTACTGGTTTTAATTGCTTTTTTGGCTCAGGAGTTTCTCTTAATAGGAGTCATATTATCTTTTGCTTTTGTGGCTTATGTTTTAGCTTTTGTGGCGCCGCACCATATTAAGTACAGGATTTCTACTCAAGGCATTACAATTGGGGAAGATTTTTACTTCTGGCATTTTTTAAGTGCATTCTGGTTTAAGGAAAAGGATAGAATAAAAGTGTTACACATCCAAACCAACCTTCGGTTTCCCGGCCAATTGATGCTGGTTTTAGATGCTCAAGACGAGGAAAAGGTTAAAAAAATAATTGCCCGTTTCTTGCCTTTTGCAGAAGTGCCTTATAAATCATGGATGGAGAAATGGTCAGAATCTCTGCAAAAACATTTTCCGCTGGAAAACATTCACCGTTGACAGACTATTTTATTTGGGTTATATTGGGTTATATTGGGGTATAGGGGTAAAATTTGGCTAGGGTTTTATTGTCTAAAGAAATTCAATATCAGTTATGTTTCTCTGCTAGAGAAAAGTTAGAAGTTAATTGGGCGGGACTTGCAAGATATTTTCAAATCTCATCAAGCACGTTAGCAAATTGGTATAAATGCGAACGATTTCTTCCACAAGAAATATTCTCAAATCTCGTAAAACTTACAGGTATCTCAATTCAAAATTCAACCTTACTAAATGATAATTGGGGACGAGCAAAAGGCGGACGAAATAGCGTAGCTGAGCACGGTAAAAGCTTTTGGACTTTAGAGGGCAGCAGAAAAGGTGGCAGAAATTCAGCAAAGAAATTTAGTTTACCTGAATATTCAAAAGATCTTGCGGAGTTTATTGGAATCATGCTGGGGGATGGTGGGGTATCAAGGGGACAAATATCCATAACTTTAGGATATACGACTGAATGGGAGTATGGTCAGTACATAATAAAACTAATAAATAGAGTTTTTAATATCAAACCAAGTATTTATAAAGAGCTTTATAGCGATGCCTTTAAAATTAGAATTTCTGGTGTAAATTTTGCAAAGAATATGTTAACGCTAGGACTAGTCATGGGTAATAAGATAGCTCAACAATTTGATATCCCTGCTTGGATTTCAGAGAAAGAAGTATATATAAAAGCTTGTATTCGCGGGATGATTGATACTGATGGTTGTGTTTATAGAAAAATCAGAAGAGAAAGAAATGGATGGGAATACCGGTCTATCGGTATCTATTTTAAGTCAGCATCGCCGTATCTTATGCGTTCTTTTGGACTGTTATTTAGATCTTTAGGATTTAAAGTCTCGATCTCGGGTAGGAATTTTTACTTGTGCGGAAAAGAGCAAATATTAAGGTATACAAAAGAAATAGGTTTTAGTAATTCAAAGCATTTAGGTAGGTATCAAAATTTTCTTCAGAACTATGGATGGATTAAAGTAAAGAGTGAAAATTGTTTAAATTGTTCCCCTCAAGTATAATTTACACACATCTACCCCTGTAGCTCAGCGGATCAGAGCGCGACGTTGCGGACGTCGAGGTCGAAGGTTCGAATCCTTTCAGGGGTGCAGAGGGTGGGATCGCTTAGTGGCCTAGAGCGGTTGTTTCGAAAACAACTGTCCGCCTTTGGCGGACCGCAGGTTCGAATCCTGCTCCCACCGCTTACGGCATGTGCCTGTGGCTCAATGGATAAAGCACGAGATTCCGGATCTCGGGATTGGAGGTTCGAATCCTCTCAGGCACGCAATTAGCGAGTTCGTTCATCCCGATACATCGGGATGTTTACTTGCTAAGTTCTCCCCAAGAGCGCACCTTTTAGAACCTGAGCTTCTCGAATTAGTGTCCTGAACGAAGTTTTTGCAATAAGGTGTGGATAGCCGGAGAAATGTCCTCATCAGCAATATATTCTTGACCGTTGATAACAACGTAGGCAATTTGTATAGCTGTTGCCCCACTTGAAGTTTTAACCCCGCGAATAAATGCCATACCCACATTGTAAGTTGTGTGCAGAGATAATCAACAACCGCTAGTGTCCTGCATTTTCAATATTTAGCTTCGATTGGGTGGCAAAATAGATGGTTTGAGAAACTTAGGTATTAAGGAAGGGAGAGAAATAAGCAAAAGGATTAATATTATTAATACAATTAGCGCAGGAATAGCGATTAAAAGTTTTACACAGACAGGTACTTCATCCAGATAAACATCATGATTACTCTAGCAGGGTAAGCAAAAACAAGCAATATTACAGTTATTAATGTCTTAGTATCCTCGGAAAGACTATTATTTCTAGAAGCCGTTAGTAATTTACTCTCGTATATTGACTTTAAAGTCAAGAAATACTTACAATTTGGATTAAGTTTATGAAACGAGAATTTTAAATAATAGTTAAGTTTCCAGTCTGGTGATTTCTGAACATTTGTCAAAATCTCGATCAAAGGAATAAATTTCTTTAATATTTTTCTTACTCATTAGGGCGATATAATAGGCATCAGGAAAATTAACATTTTTGTCCAGATAATAGTTAAAAGCTTTTTTAAGCAACTGATGATTTTCTACTTTGATATTGGGTAGATTAAAAAGAGTAGATAGCGTTTTGACGATTTGTTCTTTAGGCAGGCGGTATGATCCTTCAAGGGTAAAAATAATTTCTGATAGAGCTAATGTATAAAGATAAGCAGTGGTTTTGCCTGATTGGATTTTCTGTATAATATTTTTCGATTTTGGCGATAAAACAGGATCATTATTGAGGACAAAACGAAGAACAATATTTGCATCAAGAAGTATCATCTTCACTTGCTCCTTAGATTTCTATCAGACGCTGCTTTGGGCCAAGCTTCTTCTTCCCACTTGATTAATTTTTGTCCAGTTAAATTTGGTTTAACTTTTGGTTTTAGAGAACCGTAGAGGTTCATAACGGAGGAGTGTTTAAAGGGTTTGACAGTTACTTCTTTTTTGCGATTGACTACGAATTTGACTTGGTCGCCAGTTTTAAGGCGAAGTAATTGTCTTATCCTGATAGGTATAGTGACTTGTCCTTTCTGAGTTATTGTAGTGGATTTTACCTGCATAGTAATACCTATTTTATAGTATTACTAATATTTTGTCTTATCAATAAAGAGACGAAATGGTATGATTAAAAAATCGTGAAACGGGAATTTAGTGCAGGAGGAATGGTTTTTAACAAGAAAGGTCAAGTGCTTTTGACCCAGCACTCTCAGAATAAACACTGGAGTTTTCCTAAGGGGTTAATTGATCCCGGACAAACAACCGAAGAAGCAGCTTCCAGAGAAGTTAGGGAGGAAGGTGGTGTGGTGGCTGAGATTATTGAAAAAGTAGGTTATTCTAAATATGTCTATACTCTCAAGGAAGAGAAAATATTCAAAGTTGTGACCTATTTTTTGATGAAATATGTCTCAGGTAATATTGCTGATCATGATTGGGAGGTAGAAAAGGCAGGTTGGTATGAATCCAAGGACGCTTTGAAGAAACTAACATTCTCGCAAGATAAAAAATTACTTAAAAAAGCCTTAGAAATATATGGCAAGTGATAAATTTGTATCCAGAGGCGGAGAAAAACTTCAAGCAGCCATTGAAAACTGGAAACCCAAAATTGGAAATTTAACTGTTTTGGATGTAGGTTCTTCAACTGGTGGTTTTGTTGATTGTCTGCTGCAAAATGGAGCTAAAAAAGTGTATGCCTTGGATACTGCTTATGGGGAATTGGCTTGGAAACTGCGCAACGACCCAAGAGTAGTAGTAATGGAGCGGACAAATATTCTTTATTTAAAAAATTTTCCTGAATTGGTTGATCTTATTACAATTGATGCCGGCTGGACAAAATTGGGATTGGTTTTGTCTGTAGTGAAAAAATTTCTAAAGCCAAAAGGAACAATTATTGCTTTACTGAAACCTCACTATGAAGCACAGAAAAAGGATCTAATTAAAGGTGTTTTGCCAGAGGATATTGCAGAAAAAGTAAAGGATGAAGTTCTGTTTAAGATTGAAAATGCAAAATTCAAAATGGTAAATTGCATGAAGTCACCTATTTTGGGTAAGGCAGGAAACAGGGAATACTTGCTTTATTTGATGACAGAGTAGAGAGTATCTACTTTTTCTCAAACCCTGATTTTACTTTGTGAAACAGTTCCGCAGGATTTTTAAAGAAACCTTGAAAATCTCTTAGAACAACTTTTAGTTGTTTGGTTCTCCAAAGATA
>JAHIVD010000033.1 GCA_018816815.1 Patescibacteria group bacterium | reverse complement strand
CCGGAAAAACCAAAGAAGGTTTGCAGACAACAGGTGATACTTACAATTCATCCTTTAAACTGGAAACCGTAACTGGATCACCCATGGAGATCCTTCAAATTCTTAGTTAAGAGGGGGTGACATTTCTATTGTCGTCTGACAGAGGTAAATTTATGAAAATATTTTCTGGCTTCTTGTTCATCTTTTTTTATCTGGCTAATTAACTCTTTAGAGGAATTAAATTTTATATTTTCCCGAATTTTCTTCAAAAGTTTTACAGAAATCCACTTATCATAAATATTTTTTTTAAAATCCAATATATGTGTTTCTGCAAGGAATTTTTTTTCATCAAAAGTCTTTGATGTTCCAATAAATGTTATTGAAGAATATTCTTGATTCTTAATTTTCGTTAGGGAAACATATATTCCCTCAGGGATATTTTGAGTTAAATTAAGATTAGCTGTAGAAAAGCCTAATCTTCTTCCTTTTTGATTATGCTTCCTCACTTTTCCCCAGAATTTATACATAAGCATTGCTGAGTATAGCAAAGTGATTGAATTTTTCGCTAATCACTTAAAACAAAAAGGAGGAAATTATTAGTAACTAGCTACATTTCGGTTATGCTCTTCTAAAGTCTTGGCATAATGAGAATTCCCCTGAGAATCATGATAATAATAAAGATACGGAGTGTTTGAATCAGCATTGGCAACAGCTTTCAAAGACGAAAGACTAGGATTACTAATTGAGGTTGGAGGTAAACCAGAGTAAAGATAAGTATTGTAAGGAGAATCTATTTTAAGATCATCTTTGCTTAAGTGTTTTTTCCACCATCCGTCCTTTGGTGGATATTCTGATCCCTTTGGAACCAAAGCATATTGCACAGCTGCATCAACATTTAACCCCATACCGATTTTCAATCTCTTTAGTAAAATACTGGCAACCTCTGTCCTTGCTTTATCAGTCCTGGCTTCTCTTTCAACTATTGATGCTAAAATCACTCCCTGTTCTTCTGTCAGTCCTTGAGAGCGGATTTTTGACCGCAATTCAGAAGTTAAACGCGTGTCAAAAGTTTTCCTCAAAGTATCAGTTACGTACTTTACTGTTACTTCCTTGGAGAAAAGATATGTATCAGGAAACATATAACCTTCTTTTGCGTTTTTTAGGAATTCTTTCTTATCAATCTTTAATTCCTGATTTAGTTTATCTGCCATTTCTTCGAGCCGCCAACCTTCTATCAGCGTAACCCAGACGTCTTCGCTGCCAATTTGTAAATTTTTCACCAATTCCTGCATAGACATTGAAGCAGAAAGCTTATATGAACCTGCTTGAAGTTTATTAATGAAGTTATTTTGTTTGACATAAATCTTGAAAACTAGTTCGGATTTAATCAGATTCTCTTCTTTTAGTTTTTTAGCAACCTCAGATACACCGCTTCCTTTAGCTATTACAAAAACTTTGGTGGATGTATCGGAAGAAACCGGAACAAATTGATTGTCCCACCAGCCTTTTGCTAAAAGCAATATAACAATTGCAAAAATTAGAAATACGGTAACTTTTTTCATAGATTATCCAAATAGTTCTGTAAAATCTCTGCAGCAGAATAAGCGTCTTCAAAACGTCGTTTTTTTCGTGAAATACCTTGTCTAGTCATGACTTGCTTAGCTCTTTGAGAAGATAAAGTTTCATCAGCAATTTCTACTTTGATCCCAGATTTATTCATAGCACTGATAAATCCTTGAACATTTTTACCCATTTTGCCTTCGGGTAAACCTACAATGATTTTCTCAAATTTTTCTTCTTTGATAATTTTAGAAACTCTCTCTACTGCATCGGATAAATTTTTAACATCAATAATTTTCCAAGGAGAAACTAACTCACCTTCTGATATTGCAAATCCTATTTTCCGTAACCCAAAATCTATACCTAAATATTTCATTCCGTCAAATCATTTTGCCTAAAACAACCAATCGCTTTAAATTTAAACCAGGAGGCACACAGGTCATCAAAGAAATATATCTACCTTGAGCCTCCGGCGCTTTTATAACAGACAGATCTGTTGGATCAACAACTTTAAAATCAAAAACTTCATAGATAAACTTCGATCCTGAAGTTTCAACAATAATTTGATCGCCCTTTTTTAATTCAGATAATTTAGAAAAAGGGACATTTTTAAAAACAGAGAATTGATTTAGTGCAGAATGGCCGGAAATAAATACATTACCTTTTTCTCCTGGCAAAGCAGATCCTGGCAGATGCACTAAGCTATTTGAGAGATAATTCATATCAACTAAAACATCCATTTCATCAATCTTTAATTTTGGAACAGACAAGCTAAATCGGTCGTAATTAGGCTGAGTTTCTCTTTTCAAAGAAGAAATAAAAGCAGAAAAGTTATTCCGATTCTGCACTGAAATACCTAAAACTTGCTCGCTTGATTTAACAGGGCTAACCAAAACCTGGCTATTTATATTCTGCCCAATTGCCCACACTTCAAACGATATCAAGGGTGCAATAACTTGTACCAAAAGAAAAACTCCTAATGATAAAAATAGGCTTGAAATAAGTTTGCCTTGAAACCTACGAAAAATCGCAATCATTTAAGCCCCACCTCAATTGTGATATTTTTTGAAAGTATTGGTATTCGCTGGATCATTTTCGGTAAAGCAGGGGTAATATTAATTTCAGACCCCAAAACATTTTCCGTTTCTTTAATAATGCTTAAAGCTTCAGAGTAGCTCTTAAATTTAATATTATCTTTAATTTTATTCGTATCAACCATAGGTATTAATTTTGCCTTGAATCTTGCTAAAAATATCAATTTCCCATCCTTTTCTAGCTTAGAAACATCTGCCTGGGTTTCGGTTGCCGTAATATCAAGCTTAAAACCATCAGGTACCTGCATATCTACTAACTTTGAAACAATTGATTTAAGATCATTATCCTCAAAAGCCGTACCTTTATAACTAATAGTCATATTAAGCGAAAATTCATTTGCCTGATCATTAATATTTTTGTTATAGCTTTTTTTTACAATATTCTCAGACAAAGCCTCTTGCAGAATTTTCTTATCAGGGTATTTTTCCTGCAATTTCTGTTGAGATTGTTGTCTTAACTCTGAAGATAACTTGGCCAAAAGGCGCTGAGTATCCTCACTTGAAACAACAGTTACATCTTTAGATGTCCCGCCGAAAAAATTACCCTCTGATTTTGCCATTAATTTATCCGACGAATATCCTGCAACTGCCATATCTGTACCTGATGAAATGTTTCCATCAGCCCCTATTGCAACAGCTGTAACTGTCGGATTAATAGCTAGTTTGCCAAAAGAAATTCCACTGTCGCTAGCCGATGCTGACGCTATCACTACATTAGTATCTAGTGTAAACTTAATACCCCCTTGACTGCTTATCTGTGCTCCTTTGTTTAAAGACAAGGAATCAAAAGTTTTGTTATAAATTACAATAGTTCCTTTGGAGGACTCGCCAATTTGTCTTTTTCCGGAAGCACTGTCTTTTGCTGATCCGGATATTTCCGTCTCAACAATTTGTCCTGGGATGATTTTAGCTTCTTCATCAACACTTTTTTGATTCGGGTCAGCCACAACTTGAGAATCCCTCTCTACAATCTTTGGTTCTACAAAAATCTTCACGTTTGCTTTTGGCAAAAAAACCCAGGCGCCTCCAATTAAAACCAATGCCAAAATTACCCCAGCAATCATGGTTATAATTGTAAAATTCCCTTTTAGAATAAATTGTTTGAGATTAAATTTTCCTTTATGCGTTCCTTTTTTAGGTTCAACAGATGCAGACATTTCCTGTTCAAAATCCTCAATTTCTAAGGCGTGTTCCTGTGAAACCACAAGCTCTTCTTCTTCTAATTCTAATCCATCTTGCTTTTTTGATTCATCAATATCTTGATCCCTTGATTCTGGTTCAGCCGGGGTTGATTTTTCCTGACTCGAAACATCCCCAACAACAAATCCAAAATTAGTCTGATCATCTTCTTTAATTTCTTCTTTAGTCTCTTCTTTAGCTTCTTTATTAGACTGAAGCCCATCAACAGAATCATCTGTCTCAATCTTGCTCTTTGCTTCATGCTCACCAGCATCAATCAAGGTTGATTTAACAGGAGATTTATGCACACGCTGCTCAATAAACCTAACGTTACTATTTATTTCTGATCCTCCGGCCAAACAAACACTTTTAATCCCAATATCATCT
>JAHIVD010000003.1 GCA_018816815.1 Patescibacteria group bacterium | reverse complement strand
AACAGGAATTTGCTTGAATGTTCCTGAAAGTTTTGCGTAAGCATGCATGATGTCTTTTGCAAGCTCATCACACATTTCTCCATTTAATATTATTTTTTGAATATCTTGAGAAGCTTTGTTTATTGTGTCCGGATCATCAAGGTCAACCTTTTTCAATATTCTATCAAGAGAGTTTTCCAGATCATTGTCTTTTAGAAATTTAAAGTAAGCTTGGGCAGTTACCACAAATCCGTTAGGAACAGGAATATCAAAAGAAACCATTTCTCCAAGATTGGCGCCTTTGCCGCCAACTTGGGCAATTGATCCTTTTTTTATTTCCTTAAACCAGAGGATATATTTTTCAGTACTTTTTTTCATTTGGCAGTTTATTGTCTTAAAGATTTTCTATCCTCTTCAGTTTCATCGGTTCTTTTGTAATCGTCTTCTATCCTTACGGTTGTTCCCTTTTCTTTTGTTGATGCTTCAAGAATATCACAATCAGTGATGGCTTGACACCTGTGTTTTTGAAAAGGAGCAATGTAATATCCTTTTTGTGGTTCCATCTCAATTGTTTCAAGTTCTCCACTTTCGTTTTCAATAATAATATTGGCTCTTCCGGATGCTAAAAAAAGAGTTTCTTGCTTTTCATCATGATATTGAAGGCTGAAGCGCGCTTGAGCATTTATATGAAGAAGCTTGCCAGCAATAGGTGAAATCTCAGGAGTAAAGATAATTTCATATCCCCAAGGTTTTTCAATTCTTTGAGAGAATGGTGTTATTTTAAAAAGCGATTTATCTTGATTCATATATTTTCTCCTTTCATTATTTTTTTAACAAATGCAATTCCTAAAGTTGCCTGCTCTTCAGCTTTTTGACTAGTTTCAGCTTCAACAAAAACTCTAAATTCCGGAGCGTTATTTGAAGGGCGGAACAAAATCCAAGTGGTTTTGTCAAGCCAAAGCTTTAATCCGTCAAGCTTTTCAATTCTCGTGGCCTTATATTCTTTTTCAGCAGCCAGTAGAATTTTTTCATTTAAAGAAGTGGGGCAGTCAACTTTTAATCTATGAAGGTAAAATTTTGGCAAAAGTGAGACAAGTTCTTTTAAGCTTTTCCTTTCTCTTGATAGGATATTAAGAAGAGTAATTGTTGTTGTTCCCCCATCGCGGCTCATTACTCCTTTGGCAAAAATTCCTCCTCCATTTGCTTCAAATCCAAAACTTGCATTGTTGTCTTTCATTGCTTTTACAACAAAAGGAGATCCGACTCTAGTTCTTATCACTGGCTTCCCTAGAGCCTCAACAACTTGTGATGTGTTTATAGGGGTGATGATTATATTACCAACATCTTCATACTTGGCAATTAGAGAGCCGCTAACATCTCCCGGAATAAAGTTTCCCGATTCATCAACAAAAACAACTCTATCACCATCTGGATCAAAACCAATTCCAAGATTTGCTTGAGTTTTGACAACCATTTTAGAAAGAGCCTCAACTGCTCCTTGGGCTTCTGTGTCTCGGGCAATAAATTTTCCATGAATATTGTTGTTTATAACGACAACTTCAAATCCAAGATTGTTAAGAAGTTCCGGCATTACTACAGATTGACAGCCGTTGCTGCAATCTAAAACCACTTTCCATTTTGGATAAGGTTTTTGAGCGAAGCTCAAGAGCATTTCTGCGTAGCCTTCATTTGCCCTATTTTCGTCTATCGGCTCTTTTACAAAACTTTTAAATTTAACTTTTTCTTTAAGTTTAAAGTAAATTTCTTCAATTTCCGCCTCATGTTCTTTTAGAATCTCTTCTTTAAAGCTAAAAAATTTAAGCCCGTTTAATTCCGCATCAATATGGCTTCCGGTTATCATGATGCCTGCTGTCATCTCGCTTGTCTTTAAAATAGAGTTTATTGCCGGTACGGGGCAGATTCCTTGATCAAATACTTTTTTTTCAGAGAAGAAAAGACCGTCAGTAACAGCTTTTGCAATTCTTGGAGTTGAAGAGCGGGGATCTTTTCCTATTGCAATTGGTCCTTTTTGATTGTGATTGTCTAAAAATTTTGGAAAACTGCAAGCAATATCAAAACAAAATTGATTTGTAAAATCCTTTTTAGCATCTCCTCTTATACCGCTTGTTCCGAAAAGTTTTTTTTCATTCATAAGACAATTTTAAAGGGATAATAAGAGCAGGTCAATATAGGCTTTCTTTACCTAGTTTTTTTATAAAGGAAGAAAAATGAAACAAAAGTAAGCAACGAAAGAAAGGCAACAACTAAAAGCGCTGTAGTTGAAAAAAGAGGTGCATCCATGCTCAGTGTCACCTTTACACTAAATTCTTTTGTGCTTCCTTTAAGGTTGATTGTCTGTTCTCCCTTGTAGTTGTTGTAGGCGATAAGAAGCTTATGTTCTCCTTCTTCTACATCAGTGAATGTCGCTAATCCTTCTTCATCTGTTATTGCTTTTCTCGGGGTTGAGTGAAGAGTAATCTTTGCTCCTCCTACTGGTTTGTCTTCTGTATCAAAGACGCTTATTCTTAAGTCATACTCTCTTGCACTGTCTTTGTCAGAAAGGGTCTTATCTTCATCCTGGTATTCAGTTGACAGGTCTTCTTCTAAAGATGGCTCTGGTGTCATTTCAAAGCTTTCAAACTCAAGACTGCCGGCAAGACTGTCTTTTATGGTGGAAAAGAATCCTTTTGTTTTTGCACTCAGTTCATTTGACCAATCACCTGATGCACATCCGTTTCCAGCTCTGACTCTAAAGTAGTAGGTCTTGCCAGAGGAAAGTCCTTTAACAGTGTAGGTGCTTGTGTTCTTGTCTCCTATATTTGAAACAGCATAAGTGTATTCTCCTGAGGAAGTACCGTATTCCAGTACGTAATGGTCAAGCGGACCATCAGCTGCAGTAAAGTAGAGAGTAATGGAGTTAGTAGAGGTTGTTTTACTTTCTGTACTTTCTGTTTGGGCACTCTCTGTATTTGTTGTTTCTCCTGCTATTGCTCCATAAAGCCAGGGGACTTTCCCAGAAGGTACTTGATTACCGCAGGCTTCTGGAGAAGAGCTGTTTTGATAGACCTGGCTAAAGACAGAAAAGACTGAGAAGGAGGAGGTTTGACAAGTCACTGTATTGGCACTATTGTCAAGAGAACAAGAGCTAAGGTTATTCCAGGAGCTTCCATTCCATCTCTTTATTATTAAGGTTGACTCATCCCCGGCAACATCACTATCTGCATAAGTAAAGGTGACCTCAACTGGACTGGTAAAGGAGGAAAGTAATGTTGTATTGTTTGTTAAAGCTTTTACATCATAGACATAGTCTCCTACAAAAGAACTGTTGGAAGGAGTAGAGGTAGAGGTTAGAACAGATGCTTTAGCAATCTTTTTTACCTGAAAGGTGGCATCAGACGTAAAAAAGGATGCTGGTACAGCTAAGCTTATCCCTTTACTGCTATTAAGCAGCTCTATTGTTCCCCCGCTTGAAACTGCGATACTTGATGAAACTTCTGTTTCAACTGCAGCAGAACCAGTACAACCGGTGCTTGTGAATGTTTTGTCTTCTCCGGCAACACTGTTTAAAGCCGTGTCTTTTGATTTAACCCGGTAATGGTAAGTAGTGCAGGCGACAAGAGAAGAAAGGGTAACAGAGTGGCTTGTTACTCTAGTCACCGTATCTGTCTCTGTTGTTTCTGATCCATAACTGGTTGAAAGGCCATATTCTACTTGAGAAGAGGAAGTCTCATTAGTAGTCCAGGTAATAGTTGCTCCAGACGCGGAAGGAGTACTTGAGACAGAGCTTATTGTTGAACCGGTAGTATCAATAGTAAATGTATCTGATCCTGCATTAGCATTTGAAGTGGTGTTTGAAACAGAGTCAGTTGCTCTTACATAGATGGTATGTTCTCCGTCTGAAAGAGCAGAAGGTGTACAGGTAAAGGCTTCACTTGTTTCATCTATGGAAGCATCATCTGCCACGCAGGTGGTCCATGATCCTGAAGTACCATCCATCTGGTATTCTATTGCGGTTAAAGCAGTAGTTGCATCTGTTGCCGTACCGGTAACACTAGGAGTAGTATCTGTTGTCGGATCAGTTGGGAAGGCGGTAACTGAGATGGTTGGAGCAGTACTGTCTATGGTAAAGGTATCTGAAGATTCAGATCCACCAGTGGTTGTATTACCATTTGAATCAGTTGCTCTTACATAGATGGTATGTTCTCCGTCTGAAAGAGCAGAAGGTGTACAGGTAAAGGCTTCTTCAGCTTCATCCATTGTCCCGTCATCAGCAGTGCATGCAGTCCAACTTCCTCCTGTACCATCCATCTGGTATTCTACAGAAGCTGTTGTTCCTACTGCCTCTGTTGCGGTACCGGTAACTGAAGGTGTTGTATCACTATTGGGATCTGGAGAAAGAGCAGTTAAAGAAATGGCTGGAGCAGTATTATCAAAGACTATCTCAGAAAAGGTTGCATCTCCCTGTAGAGTAGCATTTGATCCATCATAGTAGGAGCCAAAGTAGACATTGTTGGGAGCAGTACCAAAGGAAGCTGGAATTGATGACAGTGTTATTCTATCTGTTCCTCCTACATTAAGTACCATAGTAGATCCTCCGGTGTAGGAAAGGACAACAGCATATTGACTATTTGCAGCTATTAGTCCTGTTGCATCCCAGGTGCCGCTTACTTCCCCACCTCCGTTTAAGTTGTAGGCCATTCTTAATGTATTGGCGCTGTCCCAGTATACCTTTACATAATCATCACTGTCTCCATAAAGGTAAAAGACATAAGCATCATCAGCTGTTGTCTCTGCAAATTTAACTGCATCAGCTGCAGAATGACGAGGACGATAATCAAAGCTCATGTATCCTGAAGTGGTGGTAATACTACTTGCTCCTTCTTCCAGATACTTATCTCTTCCATCTACCCTTATCTCATCTGTATTCTCTGTACTGTTTGCCTCACTGGCTGGAGTTACAGTGAGGGAAACGCCAGTAACAGGAAAAATATAAAAATCATCTATATTCCCTGAGTTTACATTGTATTCCTGTGCAACACTCTCATAAAGAGACGAAGCAGTAGCGGTTTGTCTATTTACAGAAGGAAGAAAAGTCCAAGTGTCATTAGTAGTGTATATTGCGTAATAGGATGCGTTTGTTGATTGTTGACGACTAGTGCCAGTATTTATTCTATGCCAGGGACTTCTATCACCAGCAGTTCTACGAGCATAAGCACCTAAACTATAATAATTTCCATCCGTAAGACTAACATTGGTATAAACTTGGTCATAAACGTCATCACTAACTGTTCTGGTTATTAAAAAACTTGCAGGACTAGAATGATAATTAGATGTATCTTGTTCCCATGTGCTACTTGCTCCACTAGAACCAAGAGTCCACCCTGTAGGAACCCAAGGAGTACCCGCTCCTACTGCCATTGATGGATTAGTTACCAGATTAGCAAGTACCTCAACTTGGTGCCAGTAGGTAACACCTGATGTTTCAGTATTGATAACCTTTACTCTTAAAGTGGTACAATCTGCAGGTGCTTCACCAGTGAGGATAAAAACATCAGGAGCAGCCCTTGTGGAGCCTGTTGTTCCAGTAAGAGAACCTATTTCAGCAGATCCTGTTTGATCGTATAAAATTATCTTAGGAATACTGGTACCATCACTATGTGCTACTGCTCTTACTACCCAGTCATCTCCTGCTGTTACTGTTATGTCTTGGTAGATTCCTTCATTAGCTGCATCAGAAGTTGTTTTATATCCTCCAGCAAAGATTTTCTCTGAGGTTACTAAAGCAGAAGCAAAAGGATGTTCTAAACCATTAGCACTGTTGTAAAGAGCGGCTCTTTCTGTACTTGTTAAAACACGATTCCATACTCCCACTGAGTCAATAAAGCCGTCCATTAAACTACTGGCACCAGTGCTACCCCAAGCGCCAACTAGAAAATTTGAAGCTCCATCAAAAACACCTGTAGAATAAGCAGTACTATCAATAGTGCCGTTGTTTACTTGAATATTAAGAGTATTATTTACTGAATCATGCCAGGCAACAATAAAATACCAAGTATCTGCAACAGGTTGACCAAGATTATTAGCAGCTATTTCAGTCCAATTAGTACTACCATTATCACTTACTCCAAAGGAAAATCTATTAGCAGATAAAACATTGTACCAAAGAGCATATTCACGAGCACCACCATTGGTATGTTTTGTGGCAATAGAATTATTACCTAGATTGTCAATATTAACCCAAGCAGTAATAGTAAAATCTTCATCTCCAAAACTTAGATCTGCATTGTCAGTAATACTTAAATATTCTGAATTAGCAGCAACAAACTTAGCAGCATTCCCTAGTATTCCTGTATCATTAGTTACCGTGTTATTATCAGTTAAATTATTGCTTCCTATCGCATCACTTCTTTCCCCTGATGCTTCTTCTAGTTTCCAATATGCTTTTATATTTTCAAGTAACCCAGGTGTTCCTTCTGCGTTCCAACCATCACTATCTGCATTACCATTGAGCATGAAACCACCTTTGTTGCTGTTTCCTGGAAGAAGGTTTGAAGCATGAGGATGAGTCCAGGCTTGTCCTGTGGTTGAGAGAGCTCCTGTTGAACTGTTTGTAGGAAGTGCAAAGACTACATCCCAAGATCCTGTTACTAAAGTTGGATCTTTACCTGTTCCACTATTATAGATTTTATTTATTTCATCTCCATTACCCACATCTATTCCATAAGTTCCATCAAAGAGAGGTCGACGATAAACTGTTAGACCTTCGATTAAAGCACTAGCAACTCTTACTCCATTCCATCCTGCCCCAACCCAACGATCAGAAGCTCCAGTTAAGGGACTAAAACTTGTGATTCTGCCATAAGTATGGGTGTCATTTATTGATAAAGAGACATAATTTGTCCCATCTAAGGTATTATCAGCATCCCAACGGACGATAATGTTATAAGTAGTTCCAGCTGTCCAACCACTTGCAGCATCAGTAAATCTAACGGTTTGATAAGCAGGGTCTGCGAGATTTACTACAATATCTTCATTTGGTTCAACATAAATGTTTACACCTCCAGCAGTACCAACTAAATAAGCCTGAGAAGTTATATCTGCAACATTCCATTCTGGTGTTACCCAAAAGACAACAGAACCCTGATTTCCATCAGACTGTGGATAAAAAGCACCAGAAATAGCTGTTCCTCTTGCGTAATAATATGAATCACCAGTTGCTGTTGTTCCAAAGGCATCACCTTGTACAATCGGCGCTCCAGTAAAAGGCCCTGGAGCATCTCTTGAGGCAGAACCTGCAGTAAAGGTAGCTGCTTTTACTGTGGTGGTAAAGAAAAAGATGATGTTGAAAAGAAGAAGGGCAAAAACAAACACTTTCTTAGTCAAAGAAGAGAGCCTATTCTTATTGATAGTTCTTGTTCTAAACATTATTAAACTTATATTTTTGTAGCTTTATGGCCACCTAAATTTAGTATAGACTAAACTAAATTCATCTATCAAGAAGGAATTTGGGTATAAAGGGTGAAAATTTTAAATTTTTTGGAAAAGCTATTATTATATAGAACCAAGAAAAAGGTCAAGCTGAGAAGAAAGATCTAAAACGGTTTTCCCGGTTTTCTGATTAAAATCAATTGAGACAAGATTTTTATGGATAACAAGAAGTTGTTCTTGGGAGAATTTTCGGCAAAGAGAGGCAATTTTATGAGCTTGGTATGGATGAAGCCCCTTTAAGCCATCACGGCCTAAATCATTGGCAATAATCATAAATCGCACCTGTTTTATAAGTAAGTAAAATATTTGTTCTGCACTTGTTTTTTTTAAACATTCATGGAAAAGTTTTAAAGAATCTTTATAGTTTAAAGGATAAACTGAGTCAAGGAAATTAAAGACAATTGCCGGTAGTTTAAAAATTTTAGGTTGGGCTTTTAAATTTTTTGCTTGAGATGGATAAAGTTCTTTATTTTCCCAAAGGATTAAATTTTGAGGATTCTTGTCATTTAAAAATTTAATTATTTTGTCTTGTGGTTTTGAAAAAAAACGCTCGACAATTACAAGTTTTTCTGAAGAAAAAAGATTGACGTTTCGCAAAGCTTCTTGAATTGTGACAAGATCAAGTTTTCTCCCGTCAAGTTTTACTATTTCTTTTTTTTGTATTTT
>JAHIVD010000032.1 GCA_018816815.1 Patescibacteria group bacterium | reverse complement strand
GGAAGATGCCCGGACTCTGCAGGACCAGCTTGTCCGGGGGGTTGAGCGGTTTTTCCAATTTGCCCTCTATATTACTGTACCTGCACAATCCCTGGAAGAACTGCAAAGCACTGCAAAACTGGTTGAATCAACACTTGCTTCCCTTTCAATAACTGCCAAACAAACAACCCTGCAAATGGAAGACGGTTTCAAATCCACTTTGCCGCAAGGAAAAGATTTTCTCAATCTGACTCATAATATGGATACTACCTCACTGGCAACAACTTTTCCGTTTGCCTCATCTGAGCTAACTGCCAACGAAGGAATCATGTATGGCATTAATGAACATAATGATTCCCTGATTCTTTTTAACAGGTTTTCCTTGGAAAATGCTAATTCAGTAGTATTTGCCAAATCCGGAGCAGGTAAATCATATCTTGTTAAATTAGAAGCCTTAAGATCACTAATGTTTGGAACAGAAATCATTGTTATTGACCCTGAACAAGAGTATAAAACTTTAGCTGAGGCTGTTGGCGGAGAATATATTAATTTCTCCCCCTCGTCTCCGGTAAAAATCAATCCATTTGATATGTCAGCCAAAATAACTCCGGGTGAAAATGAACTTGGACGTAAAATCTTATCTTTAACCACTTTTTTGAAATTGGTTATGGGAACACTAACTGCTCAAGAAGCTGCTATGCTGGACCGCTCCATAAAGCAAACATACCAGCTGAAAGGAATCACGGATGATCCAAAAACCCAAAACCTGACTCCTCCTTTAATGGAAGACTTGTATAAAGTTTTAATTGGCGCAGAAGAAGCTTCGGCTGCGGAACTTGCAGCCAGGCTGGAGCGGTTTATTAAAGGATCACTTGTTGGTATTTTTTCTGCCCAATCCAATGTTGATATTTCCAACTCATTTACAGTATTTTCGGTCCGTGATCTGCCGGACCAGCTAAGACCGCTGTCCATTCATATGATTTTAGACTATATATGGACCAAAATCAGAGGTAAACTCAAAAAAAGGCTTTTGATTGTTGATGAAGCATGGTATCTGATGCGGAATCAAGATTCAGCAGATTTTTTAGTAGATATGGCTAAACGTGCCAGGAAATATTATTTAGGTTTAACTACTATTACACAGGATATTGAGGATTTCTTAACAAACGAGCGGGGAAAAGAAATCATCTCCAACTCATCGATCCAAATTCTTTTGAAACAGGCGCCCGCCTCAATTGATCTTTTAGCCAATGTTTTTAACTTATCAGAAGGAGAACAGAGGCTTTTGATGTCAGAGGGAATCGGCCAGGGAATATTTTTTGCCGGCAACACACATGTAGCAATGAGGGTCGTAGCTTCTCCGGAAGAACACCAACTAATCACTTCAGATCCTGCTGAAGTTTTGGCAAGGCAAAAAAAGTAGTATTTGCCGCTTTAAACACCCCTGCACACTGCTTTAGCAAAACAAAAGAATATAACAATGCTTTTTAATGTTTTTTCTTTACTCAGGATGGCAAAGAAAGAATAGGATGACAATAAAACAATATTAAGTTAAACTGGTTTTAGTACCCAAATTTTATGGCAGACACCGGTTTCTATAAATACCTAGAAGCAGCTTTTAGACACAGACTATTTGACTCTAAAGGAATGACTGCTACTTTAGATACCCGTTTTAATTACCTTGGCTATAATCTACCCTTTAAACGAATTTTTCACTACGCCAGAAGACTACTGCCTAGCTCATATACCAGCGCATTCCCCAACAATGAAGACGGTAATTTAAGATTGGCTAGAGCAATACTGAAAGAACTGGATAAACAACAGGATCCACAATTAATAAACCATTTTAATCCCTCAACTACTTCCCCAACTGCTCCCCCTGAAGAAAATACCCGTATCGTTGCAGAAGCTGCTCAAGAATCTGCAGCGCAACCTGTGTCAACCGGAGCTGCTGCTGCAGTAGGTTTACCATCAATGCCTGCTCCTCCGAACCTTCCACGCATTCCCTCCTTGCCGCGCATTAGTGCAACTTCCCAAGTCCCCCCACCTGAAGTCACGCCTCCTCCCCAATCAGAACTTATCAGCGCAACCAGCAGTGGAATAGTTAAAGAAACACCAGAACCTTCAAAGCTGGTTACAGCGACCCAAACAGGAGCGGTTATAGAAAAGCCTCAATCTTCCCAGCTTATCACTGCAACCAGTAGTGGGAAAGTTAAAGAAGCACTGCCAAAACAAAAAAAGATATTCGTAGCTGACAAAGGTGGAATAGTAACAGGAGTGCGCAATATAACAGCTCCTAGTTGGCTAAAAACTTTCGGTTCCAATGCCAAAATATTTGCCAAGAAAAATTTAGGCAAAATTGCCAGTGGTCTTAAGGAAATAGTTGGAGGAATTGGCAGAGGAATTACCGGACCAGGACTTAGCAGTGTAGCAAATGCACTAGGAGGAACAGGAAGAAAAAGCCTGGGTATTCTTGATACACTCAGCAAACCAGGAGGATCAGGCGGCGGCGGATTCGGGAAATTATCTCCTAATAAATTTGCCCTGGGTCTTGGAATGCTGTTATTTTTAGTACTGTTTGCAGGCATGCTCGGCGGCATAGGCGGAATCCCTAGCGGCGAAGCTGCGCCTTTACAACCAGGAGCAACAGATATAAGCAGTTGCAAATTCACCAGATCAGGCAACTCTCAGCTCATTAAAAGCTCTATTCTCTCAAGTTGGATTAGCAATGCAGCAGCTTCAGCTGAAATTCCTGCACAAATATTAGCCAGCATTGCTATGCATGAAAACCAAACATTTGTTGCTACTTATGACAACAACCATGATGATATTGTAAATAATCACTACTGCCACCCAGGCGCAGTCTTTTGCGAACAAGGTGGTGTTAAGATCCATTCCGGTGAATGCACCCTTGATGAAATAAAATCAGGAGCAAGAACAGCTAGAGCCATGGGGTTAATGCAGGTTATTGATATTTATAATCCTGGTATTGATTTATGTAATATTCAAGAAAATATTCGAAGTGGAGCTCAAGTATTTAAAAACAAAATTGGGAGTGGCTCCTTTGATAATGAGGAACAGGTCAAAGGAGCTGTTTGTGCCTATTTTGGAGCAGAAACACCCCAGGGTTGTGAATATGGAGCAGGCTTCAATTACGGACAAGAAGCCTGGGATGATTACCAAAATTGTCAAGCGCAACCCGTAGCTCCCCCTGAAGGCAGCGACTTTGCCAACCAGTTAGTTAATAAAATCAAATCATCACCAGCTTGCAATGGAGTTATCAATAGGTCCAACTACAATGAATGTATGAATTCGCTTCCATTTATTCCCGGTTCATCTGTCGACGCAATCTATCATTCGGTACACATCGTACCCGGGGACGTATTACAATGTGTTGGTTTTGTTAAGGCAGTGGATACGGGTTTAACTGGAACATATGGACACGCCATTAATCATGCATCAAATCCTCCTCCAGGTTATGATTTTATTGTCCGAACAGGAAATCAAATTCAGGTAGGCGATTTACCTATTTGGAAAACCAGTTCAGAAAGACCATGGGGGCATATTGCTTACGTAGTTAGTGCTAACATTGATGGATCGTTCCAGGTGGCTGAAGCGAACTTCTGCACCTATGCTTGTGGTAAAGTAGACTTCAGGATAGACAATATAAATAACGTCAAACTTGAGGGGTGGTTAAGAAAAACATGACTAATAAATTAATTGTGCTAATTGTTATAGTTTTAACTTTCGTAGTATTAATCAGTGCTGTTGTTTTTGATAAAAAACCTACCCCTGTCCCCTTGCCAGTACCAATTTTCCAAACACAACCTAGCAGCGCCCCAGAAACCACAATGCCTTCTGTCCAACCAACCGCAGAACCGTTGCAAATAATCTCTTCTGTACCTGAGGACAATGATAAAAATATTCCAACCAACATTACTTTATGGCTTACTTTCAATCAAAATATTAACAAATCTTTGATCAATACAAAACTCACACCTGCGGCTCAACTTAAAATCAGCACGAATCAGAATATGCTCTTTGTAAAACCAATCCAGGAGCTATTGCCTGCTACTAGCTATACCTTAGAGCTCTCTAGCGCAGAAACTTCTTTTTCGCAGAAAATCACCTTTCAAACCGCTGCTCAAAACCCATCAGACTCATCCCTTGATGAAAAATCAATAAAAGCCATTGAAGAGGGCACAAAACAAGCACAACCAGCTGCATACCTTACTAATAAGATGCCTTATTCGTCTGATCAGTTTGAAGTCAACTGGTCGGTCAGACCGTCGCCTAAAACGCTCTACTTTGTAGTTACTTTAAAAGGCTCCGACAAAGCAAATTCTAAAAATGCTTTTGTTTCCTGGCTAAAATCTTTAGATTTAACAGACGCTCAAATCCAAGGACTGGATATTGAATACCAATGAAGAAAAAAAATGTCATTGTCGCAGTAGTAACAATTATTATTATAGCTATCTTATTTTTAATCTTTCAAAATAGTCTATATTCTAAATCCGCTTCTGTTGCAACTAATAATTCTTCTCAAGTAGATTCTGTCGAACGATCAAAGAAAGTTGTATCTGTAAACGACAAACCAACTATTGTTACAACCAAGCCAGATCCGCTGGAGGAAACAATTATATC
>JAHIVD010000031.1 GCA_018816815.1 Patescibacteria group bacterium | reverse complement strand
GAATTTCGATATTCAGGAAAACCATTCTGATGTTCTGTTGTCATAAGTCGATCCTGGTCGTCATTTAAATGACTCTCCGGACAACTAAAAATAAAAATAACTGGTTCTTCTCCTATAACCTCAAACGAATGGACTTGACCGGCTTTAACAATTATTGTTTCTCCAGATTTTACAAAAATTGGATCATCCTGCCAAACAACAGCATTATCTTCTCCGATTGTCCCAATATGCATAACTCCCTTTCCTGCTATTAATCTATACGGCTCTTCTCCTGCAAAATGTACATGCGGATTAACATGTTCTCCAGACCCCACCCTAGCTGCATAAAATTCATACTCTTGTCTATCAGAGGCAGATACAGATTCTAGTTCTGGTAAAGGCTCAATTACAATACCAGCCACAGAGTCTTTTTCTGAAGCTTCTTCAGTTAATTTTAGCTTAACTGTTTCAGGATCTATTGTCTCAAGTCTATCAAGTACTGGCTTAATTTGTGTCAAACTATTTTCTGCACCGCCTTCAAATTCTTTTACCATAATACTATAAGTTTAACATAATTGGTCTGTCGCAGCAATGACATGGGACTACTAAGGACTAATCAAAATTTTACCGCATTTACGGCTTCTCATAACTTTCATGGCTTTCTCAAACTCTTTTAATTTAAAATTGTGAGTAATTAAAGGTTTAAGATTTAATTTCCCTGTTTTCAAAAGATCAGAGGTGGTATGCCAAGTTTCCCAGAGTTTTCTTCCAAAAACAGATAAAATAGTTAGTTCTTTATTAATCATGAATTTACCCCAATCAATAGACACTTTTTCTTTAGGAATGCCAAAAGCAATAAATTTGCCGGCAATTCTCACAGCTTCAAAAGAATCATCTATTCCCAATCTGTTACCGCTCATCTCTAAAACAACATCATAGGTACCGTATTCTTTTTTATCCAGTTTTGTTAAAACCCTGTCAAAATTCATTTTCTTTGCTATTTTCCTACGGTATGGTTCATCGTTGATTCCCACCACTTCTTTTGCTCCCGTAATCTTTGCAACAGCTCCTGCACAAAGCCCTACCGGTCCCAATCCCATAATCAGCACCTTCTTCCCTTTCACTTCAGCCTTGGTGACTGCATGAACAGCATTTCCCAATGGCTCCTGCACACTCATTTCTTCAACAGGGATACTGGAATCATTTTTCCAGGTAGTTTTTAAAGGAATCGTGGCATACTCGGCAAAAGAACCATCCCGACCGATTCCAAAAAGTTTGATATTTTCACAAATATGATAGTTCTTTATCTGACACTGATAGCAATTTAAACAATAAATATGGGTTTCCGAGGAAACAAGATCACCTGCTTTAATATCGGTTTTTTCTTTTGTATTAACCTCTAAAACTTTGCCTACGATTTCATGCCCGATAATTGTTGGGGGTTTAATGTGAGCTGCGGCCCAGGGAATCCAGTCATAAATACCAATATCCGTACCGCAAATTGAAGCATAAATTGTTTTAACTAAAACCTCATCTTTTTGAGGCTTAGGAACTGGAACTTTTTTTATTGTGACACCAGGAGCAGCTTTTTCTTTTACAACCGCCAACATTAAATCTTTCTTCATAAGTGTTCTTGGCTTTAATTTTCAATATTAGCACAAAAAGTTTTCATATACAATTAATAGTTCATCCTTTACTAGGTTTAAATTCGATAATGAACGAATTTAAAATATTTAATTAAAAAAGTTATTCTGTTTTAAAATCTTTATCCCTTCAATCGCCCATGGGGAATAGTTTTTAGGGCTTGCTTCAATATTTTTTAGAAATTCCTGCTTTTCCATCCATTTATATTCATAACCTACTGTTGGATTCATTTTAATTTCTCCTTCGTATTCCCCTACCATCATCGCACAATGCTCATTTTCGCAGAAAAGAGACTCTGTCTCGTCCCTGCAACATTTCTCATATTTCTTAAAATAATTAAAAAACCCTAAATTTTTAAAGGTGATTTTTTCTTTTATTCCATATTCAACTTCCAGACACCGCCATGTGGCTTCCTCCAAAGTCTCATCAGAACCATCTTCTCGATGCAGAAGATGAGTCGCTCCTGTCATATCCCAAATATTATCAAAGATATTGTGTTTTCTTTTTTGAAGCAAAACAAGACCTTGGGAATTTTGCAACAACACAGCAATAGCAAAATGGCGCCTGCCTTTCCCTTTATGCCCTTTCTCTTTCGCAATATATTCTAAAAATTTTCCATTATCATCTACTGCCAAAATAACCTGATCATCCGTGTCGCCGCCCATCATGTCAATCATAACGAATAATTATACACAACCTTATACATAACATTCTAGTAAAGATATAACTAAATATACTGCTAAAACACCTAGAAACAACATAACTGTTTCCCAAAAGGCAATTTTTTGATTCTCTTTTAAATGAATCTCAGGGATCAAATTAGCAGCCGCAATATAAATGAAAAAACCCGAAGTTAAAGCCAAAATAATTGGCATTAACCCTTGTATTGAATCTCTTGCTAAATACGTTAAAACTGCGCCAACCATTGCTGCTAAAGCGGTGTAGAAATTTATCAGAAGCACATTCTTTCTTGAAACCCCCTTATTAAGCATCAAACCAAAATCTCCTATTTCTTGAGGTATTTCATGCGCTGCTACAGCTATAGTTGTCACTATGCCCAGTGGAATACTGATTAAAAAAGTTGCAGCCATTGCAACACCATCAACAAAATTATGTAAACTGTCACCAATTATAATAAGGGGCACTACTGATTTTGTGTCTTCATGATTCTTGCCGTGGCCATGATGATGGATAAATCGCTCCAGCAGAAAAAATACTAAAATTCCCACCAAAGTCCAAAGAAAAACATCTGCTTTATCTTCCCCGACTTTCTGAGCTTCAGGCAAAAGGTCAAAAAAAGCCGCTCCCAACATGGTTCCGGCGGCAAATGAAGTCAAAAAATGAGATATTTTAATGGCAAATTTTTCCTTTACAAGCAATAAAATTCCACCTATCAGGGAAACTACACTGCCTATAAAGCTAAATAGTAAAATATATACTAAAAGAGACATTTATAAAGTATATATAAACGCAACTTAGTTGCATTGTCAAGTAGGCAACTTAAAAGGTATAATGTAAACCGATGAATAACTTAAACGGTATTTTAAGTCAATTAAAAACTAAAGGCTATAGACTTACTCCGGTAAGAAAAAGCATTATTGAAGTTCTGTTGAAAAACCCTAGTCCCCTGTCAATAAATGATTTAATATCACAACTTAAATCAAAAAAACTAAGTCCCAATAAAACAACCTTCTACCGCGAAATTTCTTTTTTAAAAGATTTAAGAATCGTTCAAGAAGTGGAATTCGGAGATGGCAAGAAAAGATACGAAATCTCAAAGAGCCACCATCATCATATAGTTTGTATTAAATGTAATATGGTTAAAGATGTACAGATGGAAAAAGATTTACTTATCAAAGAACAAGAAATATTAAAAAAAATGGGGTTTAAATCAGTCAACCATTCTTTGGAATTCTTTGGCTTATGCTCAAAATGCCAATAGATCTTACTTTTTGGCAACAGATAAAAAACCTCCCGGAACATCGGCCAATACCTGCAATACCTGCAATACCTGCAATAATAGATAATAAACTTCCTTACCCGCCCGAAGGGCGAGAAAACCGCGCGCGCAAAAATGGTTATTTTGAGAGATGAATGGTGAGTTTATAACCCATCACCTGTGCAATTCTTTGTAAAAATTCAAGGGAGGGATTAACATTGCCTGATTCCAAACGGGCAATCGCGGATTGTTTCGTGCCAATTTTTTTGGCTACATCCATTTGAGTCATTTTATTTTTTATCCGTGCTTTAATAAGTTGCGAAATCACCGCATAACGGGGAGCAAGTTTATCAAACTCCCTTTTTGTTGCCGGATCAGATAATAATTCTTTTTCCAAAACTTTCCATTTACTCATAATGGCTCTACTATAACATAAACGTTATATTACGTCAATTTTTTCATTCTTGATAATGCTAGAGCTAATTCTTTTTGCGGTATTTGTTGTTTCTGCTTTTTAAATGCATGGAGTAAATAGATAGTTCTTTGTTTAAAGCAATAACATATACGTAATTCTTCTTTCCCCCGTATCCGCAATTAGTATAATCCTCCACCCAATATTTTTGCATGGGGCATACTAAGCACATTGCCGTATTGTTGTAAAAGTCTGATGTTATGGATTATTTTTGATCGTGCTTGAGGTTGTTGCTTTTTGATAAAGAGATCTACCGGTTTCTCTCCTCCGTGTGTTTCATATGTTAATATTGTCCACGGAATTACATCCATAAGGCGGTTATATCAACAATTTATATACCCAAGGCAGTTTTTACCGTAATTTCCATGTCCTTATAGTCGTAGGCACCGGCAAATGGGGCGTCGTTTAAGAAAAACCCAGGTGTAGCGCTTACACCCAAAGATTGAGCAACGCCAACATCTTCCTTTAAGCGGTTATCATATTTATCGCTGCCAAGACAGGATTTCATGAAAGCAGGATCAGCCGCAGAAGAAAGAAAATCTGCCATCTCTCCTGATTTGGTTTTATCATTTTTCACCGTATTATTCATCAGATCATAACCTTTTGCACTCATTATAAGATCATGCACCTCCCAAAATTTGCCTTGTTCATTGGCACAGTACATGGCTTTTGTGCCCATTTCGCCGTTACCATGACCAGGAGTATAAATCCAGGCAAAGGAAGCTGTGCCGTTTTTAACCAGTTTTTCTATTTCAGGAACAGGAGCAAGGTAAGTTCCTCCATCTGCAACTAAAGTAAAACGGGAACCTGCTTCTTTATTAAGCTCAGAGTTTTGCCCAGAGGCAATTGAACAAAAAGGACAAGAAGGATCAGAGATTTCCAAAACAATTAATTTTTTATTGGTATCACCGAATTTGATGGCAGAACTACTGAAAGCTTTTTTTACCTGATCCAAAGTTATTACAGGTTGTTGCGGGGCTTGTTGAGTAGGTACAGCAGATGGTTGAACATCCGCAACTTTAACGCCGATTGTTTTAGAATCAACTTTGATCACTCCTCCGCTAATTAAAATAGCAACGGAAATGACTAAACAACCTATTAAAACAGCAACCGGGGTAGTTAAAAAAGATTTCAGGCGATCCATCGAACTTAAAGTCTAATGGTAAAACAACGCTGTGTCAACGACTACTTCTCTTTAGAGAAATTAATTTAGTTAAATTGATTCTGGGCATCTGTTAATCCTTTTTCCAAAACCAACTCCAAAGCCTTTATTGCCTGTTTGATCATGCGTTTAACAATTGATCGCTCCTTCGGAATAAAAAACTCCAGAACAAATTTATCTATATTAAGCGTTTGTCCTTTGTGTTCACTGCTTTGAGTCTGCAAATTCCCAATTCCGAGTCTGATCCTGATAAATTGATCTGTTCCCAAAGCAGCAATAACAGATTCAACACCGCGGTGTCCTGCCGCTGCACCGCCTAATCTCACTTTGATTTTACCCAAAGGCAAATCAAGTTCATCGTGTATCAACACAATATCTGTTGGAGATGATTTATAATAATCAGCCAGCCGGCGGACAGCCAAACCAGAATTATTAACATAAGTTTGAGGCTTAACCAGGAGTAGCTCCGGAGTTTTAATCAGTTCTGATTTAAATTTCTCTTCTTTACTCCAATCTATTAAGTTAAACTTTTTAGCCAGTTTATCTAAAACCTCAAATCCTAAATTATGCCTGGTTTTATTGTATTTTTTCCCGGGATTTCCCAAACCAACGATTAATTTCATTTTTGCAGCACCTTTATTATTTGACTGTGAAGTAACTTATTTGATGCCACTAAATCCAGTCTTTGCTTTTGCTTTGTCAAATCAATTTTGTCCCCTTTGAAATCAGTCACTATTCCTCCCGCTTCTTTGATTATAACAGCGCCTGCTGCAAAATCCCAAGGCCAAGCTTGTGCAACATATCCATCCAGCTCTCCTGCTGCCACCATTGCAAGCGTTGTTACCGACGACCCAAATGAATAAGGATAACCCACTTTATTAACTAATAACTTAATATATGCCTCATTTCTGTCTTGCCTTTTCCCCCGGTGCCCAAATCCCAAACAAAAAGCTGAGCTGTCTAAATCAGGATATTTACCAACACGGATACGTTTACCATTCATAAAAGCTCCTTTTTTATCTACAGCCCAATACAACTTTTTAGCAACAATGTGATTAATTACTCCCAAAATTGGTTTACCACTATCTAGTAAACTGATAGAGGTTGAAAAATAAGGAAGATTGTGAGAAAAAGTAAAGGTACCGTCCAAAGGATCTATAACCCAGGTATAATTTGAGCCTTTTTGGATCTGACCTTTTTCCTCGGAAACTATATTGTGATCTGGAAAAGATTCACTGATAGTCTTAATAATAATTGTTTCTGCATCTAAATCAGCTTGGGTGGCAAAATCAGAACTTTCACCTTTGCCAAAAGTTTTAAGTTTCTTACCATAATACTTTAAGATTTTCCCACCGGCTAAAAGACCTGCCTTTTTTGCTATTTCTAAAAATTTAAGATCCATAAATCGCAAGCTTTGCTTATCTTCCATATAAGTAATAAGTACCAGTAATAAAAACAAACAGCAAGTCAAAAACAATTAAAAAATGCAGTTTTATGCTTTGACAAGCTAGTCTCTTAGTAATTGTATCACCTCTTCGTCTGGTACAGACATAAATTGCTCGTAAAATTGGCCTACTGCCTGAAAATGTTCCGGAGTTTCCAAAACTATGCATTTCTTAACTTCATTTTTTATCTTTTCCAAAGCTTCGCGGCTGGCCACAGGCATAGCCAGTATTATTTTGGCTCTATGCCTTTTAAGATATTTGACAGCAGCAAAAGCTGTAGAACCAGTAGCCATACCGTCATCAACTAAAATAACTGTTTTATCTTCTATACTTAGAGACTCTTTTCCCTGACGGTACATCTTTTCTCTTCTTTTGACCTCTTCCATTTCATCATTAATTTTTAATTTTAATCTATCCGCTGGCAGGTCAAATTGGTCTAACAGTTCTCTATCCCAAACTACTTTCCCGTCCGGATCAACAGCCCCTAAAGCCAGCTCTTCATGACCAGGAGCACCAATTTTGCGGGTTACAACAATATCAAGAGGCAACCTCAAGTATTTGGCTAATTTTGCTGCCACCACTACACCGCCTCTGGGAATACCCAAAACAATGTCAGCCTTGATATTTTTAAACCTATTTGCGAGTAAATTCCCTGCATCTGCCCTATCTTTAAACATCTTCATAATAGGCATGAAACAAATTCTAAGCGAGCGTTTTTTTATAAACGAACAAACTGGCTTTTTTGATCAAAATAACTCCAACTGAGGAACTTCTTTATCTTGTGATTTGTCTTCACTGCCCCAAATTTTTACAACTCCAAATACTCCATCATATCCTGGATCAATTACCAAATCTCCACGCCTTACTTTGTCCACTCCTTCTGCAATTTTTGAACCAGACACTTTAGCAATTTCTTTAATATCCACTCGAGTCAGAATCTTTATTTCACTGTTTAAAAAGCTTGTTAATTTTTTGTATTCATTCATGGCTTTTTGGGTTATTGGAGCAGTACCAAAAGCTTCAGCAATAATTTGTAAAAGCGGCACTAACATCCTATATCCGGGCTTATTAAAATTCTTTAGTTTAATTACCCCGTTTTCTCTAAATTTCCCTAATTCCTTGACATCTCTACTAGCCAATTCCTCCACTCTTTCCATCACTCCCACAGTTAATTCTTTGCCGCAAGAGGGGCATTTAGTTCCTTTTTCTTTTGTATCCTCAGGGGAATATTTCACATTACAATTCCTATGACCGGTATAATGATACTTTCCTTCTTCAGGATAAAACTCAATCGTTCCTGCTATCTTTTGCTCTTTTATATCCTTAAATAACCCTGTAAACCCTGAACTTGTATCGCCTGAAAAAACCGTTAATTCTCTGCCTAATTTGGGTAATGAATGAGCGTCAGAACTGGAAATAATTGACCTATTATCCAATTCTTTAATCCGCCAATTCATAGCCGGATCCGAACTTAAACCGGTCTCAATAGCATAAATATATTTTGTCAAATCTTCAAAGCAATCCTGCAAACTATCATATCCTGATTTTGAACCAAACATGCCAAAATAGGGAGTCCAAATATGAGCAGGCACAAATATTGCATTTCTGTCTATTTCTAAACACATTCTTAACAGTTCTTTAGAAGAAATACCAACAATTGGCCGGCCATCTGATCCAAGCTTAGCTTTTTTTGCAAACAGTGCCTGTTGCAATTTAGCAACTGATTCAAATGAAGGCAACACAATCACATTATGGATTCTACGGACAGCACCTTTATGGGAATAAATAGAGGCTATCTCTACTGTTAGAACAAATTTAACAGTTGGATCTTTTTCGTTTATTAAAAACCCTGACCCGTCTTCTTTTAATTGGCTTTTCAGTTCAGCAAACCAAAGCGGGTGCAAACAATCACCGGTTCCTAAAACATCAATCCCCTTTAGTTTAGCCCACATGCTTAAATTAGGCACATTTAATTGTTGTGAACAAGCCCGGGAAAACCTGGAGTGAATATGAAGATCTGCAGCATATGACATAGTGGAATTTTACCACAGCTTTCTTAACTAATTCTGCATAAATACAGCTTAGATACAAAGTTAGTTAAATACAGCGGGGTTATAAGCAACTTCTTCTATTAGCACAGAAGCATGCACAATTCTTTTTGCTGCAGTAAACTACTCTATTTCTTAAACTGCTGACTATACATCTTAATCAATTCCTTTACCGTAGTTGAATCCTCTGCTTTTTTATCTGCCTCACGGAATTTTACCAACCGGGGAAATCTAAGGGCATAACCGGGCTCTGAGCCCTTTTTCCCGGCAGTATGGACAGGAGAACGGGTAATCTCGTCTGCCAATACTTCAATCACAATTTTAGGTTCAATCCAAACACTGGGGGTCAAAAGAGAGTTTACCCTGGCAGGCCTGCGCGCAACTTTAATCTTATCTGCTCTCCTATGAATCTCTTTCCATTCTTTATCTGTTAAACCTGTGCCAATTTTGGAAATCGTTACAAATTCATCTTTTCCGCTGTCGTAGACACCAACTAAAAGCGATCCTGCCCCAAACTGCGATCTTTTACCCCTGCCAAAAATATAACCTAAAATCACACAATCAATAGTATCTCTTAGCTCTCCTGCAGAGTGTCTTTTTAATTTCACCCAATTAAAATTCCTGGCTCCTGCCTCATATTTTGAATCTGGTCTTTTACAAACAAGCCCTTCTAAACCTTTGGTAATAGCATCATCAAACAATTCAATAATCCGATCTTCAGATTTAACAAATTCACCTGGTTGTGCAATTAACACCTTCTCACCTTTAATGACCTTTTTCAGTTTCTCCATCCGGGCGCGAAGAGGTAAATCAGTTAAAGACTTTCCGTTTAAATACATGACATCAAAAACAAAAGCTTTAAGAGGAAGCTTGACTGCCATCTCTTTTATATTGTACTTGCGCCGCCTTTTGGTAGTTTCCTGAAAAGGTAAGAACTCCTCTGACTGCGGATTAAAAGCCAGGGCCTCTGCATCCAGGATAGCGGTCCTGGCCTTAACCTGTTTCCTTACCCCTTCTACAAGTTCCGGGAACATAGGAGTAGTTTCTTCTAAGTTTCTGGAAAAGATTCTCACGCTATCGCCGTCTTTGTGCAACTGTGTTCGGAAACCATCAAATTTTTGCTGGGTATGTACTTCCCCGTCAAATTTTTCCAGAATTTTTTTGGCATTAGGTAGCCTTTCTGTAAGTTGCGATCTAATAGGTCTTCCCAAAGAAACATCCATCTTTGAAAGAGCCTTTAGTCCGCCTTTAAATAAAGTTTCTGCAATTAATCCCAGATCTGATGTTTTATTATAGGCAGCTTCTAAAAGTTTTCTATTTGATTTGTCACCCAGTTTTGCCTTAGCCAGTCCGTCCAAGACAGTCGGATCCCCTATTCCTAACCTATTTGCGCTCAAAGGAATTCTAACTAAATGTTTGGCAGAAGTTGGATCTACTTTTTGCAATAAACCTGCCAGTAGATCTTGTTTTTTCCCTACAGTCCCTGCTCCAGTAGTTTTAGCGATTTTTGTCAGTATTTCAAAAACAAAAGCAACTGATAATTTTGATTCTTGGATTTTGGATTTTAAATTTAGTTGTTTTGCTATCAATCCCAAATCACCAACCAGGCCATATTCTTTTAATACTTCAGCGCGGGCTACTCCATAAGCTTGGGCTACCGCACCAGCAATACTCTTTTCTGCCATACCTATTTCCAAAGGTTCATAAAAAGGAGCTATTCTGCCGGAAATTAAATAAATTACTTTGGAGATTTCAGAAACATCTACTGATTTAAAAAGCTCAGCCAGAATGTCTATTAAAGCTAATCTGGAAGATGTTACTTCCAGCTTTTCAAAATACTGTGCAAGTTTGGAAAATGTCATGAGAGGATTGTAATAAATCTTAGATGTATTGTAAATTACGTTTTTATAGTTTACTCTGAAAACAAGATGTCTGAAGAAAAGACAGCTGAAACACTAGCAAAATATAATAACGCAATACTTATTGAACAAGTGGCTTTAGGGATTTTAGAACAAATTCACACTCAAGATCCAGCTACTCTTGCACGTCAACTGGCAGAAAAAACACTTGGCGATCAGGAAACAATTAAACAATTAGAAACAGAGCTCGCCGCTCTGCGAGAACAATCAGATAGAGATCCATACAATCCAGAGATTTATTCAGCTCACGGGTGGCACAGAATTATGAAAGATAAGCTATCGGAACTAAAACGACATAATTCCAGTGCGTGGCTTCTAGTGTTTGATTTAGATGGTTTCAAACAATACAATGACACAAATGGCCACGTTGAAGGAGACAAAGCCCTCGGCTTAGCTGGACAACTTGCAAGAAGTGCACTTAGACAAGAAGATGCTGTAGCCAGACTACACGGGATGAATTTTTAGCAACGATACCCGGCATAAAATTAGAAGATGTAGTTCTCGTAGGTGAGAGAATAAGAAAAGCTCTGTCTCAACTGTCAACTGTACTGAATACATCTATACCGCTTACCGCAAGCATTGGAATAGCAATGATACCGGAAGAAGTTATACAAACACGTTATGATTCGGACGAACAGCTCAAAAAAGCATTAGAACAATCCTATCAGTTAGCAGACGAAACCATGTTTGTAGCCAAAAAAGCAGGTAAAAACAGAGTTTGTCTCAGGATAGGAAATGATGAATTTAAGATATTTGCTGGCCTGACTGAAGAAGGAAAACTTACTTGGCAAAACCCTGCTCCAGATTAAAATAATTTACTTTAAAACATACATAGCTTTTTTAGTGCCACCACTCTTTTTCACCAGACCTTTTTTCCTTAAGAATTTGATTTCCCGGAGGACTGTATCGTCTGAGTAATCAGGGAATATTTTTCTAAAATCTTTATTGGATAGTGCTTTATGACGGTGAATATATTCCATAATCATCATTTGTCTTTCATTTAACATTATCTGCTGTCCCAGCTTATCTTTTATTCTGGCATCCACGGAAATCCTTTGTACTTTTTCCTTAACATTATTTAGTTCAATAGCCACTCCTTCGGTAAAATACTCAAGCCAAGGAGTCAAATCCCGTTCATGAGTATCTAGTACGAGCTGATTTGATACAGCTTGCAACGTTAAGTAGTATTGCATTGGACTCTTGTCAAAATATTCTTCAAATGAAAAAAATTTCCTAATATCATAACCATCCAGAAATAAAATCAAAGTTGCTACGGCTCTTGCTACCCTGCCGTTTCCATCTACAAACGGATGAATTCTAGCCAGTTCATAATGAATGATTCCAGCTTTGATAATCGGGTGGATTGCCTTGCCTGTATCTGAATTGATCCAGTTAACCAGATCTTCCATTAAGTAAGGTACTTCAGGAGCCGGAGGCGGAGTATAGGAAATTTGCCTGGTCTTGATGTTTTTAATAACCACTTGCCTGATTCTGAATTTACCTGAGGTTTCAGGCGATAGAATTTGCTTAGTAACAAGTTTGTGCATTTCCAATATTGTTTCAATTGTAAAGCTATAACTGCTTGTTTCGCTAACCGGCGGACCAATCTGGTTATAAATCCCTTCAATAAATTTTAAAACATCCCTATAATTAATTACCTCCTGAACATCCCTGTCCCTGGCAATAACTTCTTGTCCTTCTAAAACATCCTTTACTTCTTCTGGGGATAATGCATTGCCTTCCAAATGAGTACCATGATGCACAGTCCTTTCAATTGCCTCTTTTCTAAATTTAGCCTCCCAAGCAGGCACCAATGGGGCATTCATTATAATCTCACGGGCTGCTTCAATAATGCCAATATCCTTGAGGATTTTATTAGTAATCGTATACTTTGGAACAAACATGATTGGTAGCTATCAGCTGATAGCTAAAGCTTGATAACTATCTCATTCTCGCATATTTCCCGCAAAAATACTAATTCTGATTTGTCAATCTATCTTCTAATAGGAGTTATTTCAAAAATACCATGATCTCTTTCAAATTTTATTCTGTACTCATCAAAAAATCCCTCTTGCCCAAGAATTACTCCGACTGCTGCGCTGTTTACAAAACCTACTGCTATCTTTATCTCCTCAAAACCTGCAATCTGTAACCTAATCCTAGCAACCCTAGCTTTAAGTTTTCCTCCCTCAATGCCGCTAAAATTTTCGCATTGACTTTCATTTAAATCAAAACCGATTTCCTCTGCTATTTCTGTATTAAGCAAAGACTTATCTGCTCCTGAATCAATCAGACCATATCCTTCCCAGATACCTTTTTGTCCAATTATTTTAAGAGGAATATACGGTCGGCTAACCCATTTTTGTTTTGGATCAGAGGAAGGAAATTTAATGTAGGGAAATTTCATTGGCTAGCTGGCACAAAGGAGGTATTAAAGGGTAAAACTTTTAGGAAAAGATATTTTTTGCCTTTTTTTTCTGCTGCTTTTTTAGCTTCTTTTAAAGTTTGTCCAGCTCCTAAAACTTCTCTCCGATCTTCTGACAAAGCCACCCATTTATTTTCATAGGGTAAGAGTTTTTTGGTTAAATCAATAGGTTTTAAAGACTTATTTTGCATGCTGCTATTATAGCATGCTTAAGATAATCCTGGTGAAACAAAAAGGAATTACTCAGATTATAATTTAGATAGCCCATAATTTAATATTAACGGGAAATAGGTTTTAAATATGCCACTGGAATTTATATTTTATTAGATTCTACAAAAAATAAAATTTTATCCTTATGCGCGCCTCGGTATCCACGGTATCCAAATGATAGTTATTTAGATTAAATCCTTTCCACTCTTAAATTTACTAATTAGATTCTTCGCCAATTGCTCAGAATGACTTGGTTAAGAAGAAACATATTCATCCCAGCTTTTAATCTGCAGATCTTCCAGTTTCATATTAGCTAGCGCAGAAACCAACAGCTCTGCTGCTTGCAGATTGGTTATCAAAGGAATCCCTAAATCCACACAACTTCTTCTGATAAGATACCCTGCAGTTTCACCCCGGCTTGATCTTGGTTCAGATATATTTATCACCAGATCAATCTTGTCGTTTTTCAGAGAATCCAAAACAGAAGGGGTTTTTCTTTCCGAAATTTTATAGACCCGGGTATTTTTAATACTATGTTTATTTAAAAATTCATGAGTATGTTCTGTAGCATATATCTTAAAACCCAAAGACGATAACTTTTGAGCTGATGTGAGCAAATCCAGCTTATTTTTCTCTCCGCCAATTGTCAGAAAAACACTTCTTTTTGGCATCTTAAATCCTGTTGCCAGGATTGCTTTGAGATAGGCTTCTTCCAGGTCGTCTCCAAAACAAGCTACCTCCCCGGTCGAGGACATCTCTACCCGCAGCCTGGGATCAGCACCTTTTATCCGACTAAAAGAAAACTGAGGTGCTTTCACTCCAACATAGTCCAAATCTATAGTCTTAAAATCACCGGAAAGAACTTCCCCAAGCATCACTCTGGTTGCCATTTCTACAAAATTAAATCCAGTCACTTTTGAGACAAACGGAAAAGAACGGGAGGCTCGCAAATTTAATTCAATTACAGAAACCCTATTATCTTTTGCTAAAAATTGAATATTAAACGGTCCGTTAATATCTAATGCTTTCAGGATCTTTTTTGTTGCTTTCTTAATTTGTCTGACAGTTTTCAAAAAAAGCCTTTGTGGCGGCAAAACTATTGTTGCATCACCTGAGTGTACTCCGGCATTCTCCACATGCTCTGATATGGCATAAATCAACAACTTACCTTTTTGCCCGACTCCGTCAATTTCAATCTCTTTAGCCCCCTCCACAAACTTGGAGATTACTACCGGATGTTCCAAAGATACATAAGAAGCGTGTTTTAAATATTTTTTTAAACCAGCTCCGGAGTATGCCACATTCATAGCAGAACCTGATAAAACATAAGAGGGTCTTATTAGAACAGGATAGCCGATTTTGCCGGCAAATTTTACAGCCTCATCTGAATTTTTAAAACTCTGCCAAGCTGGTTGTTCAATACCTAATTTGTCAAGCAGTTTAGAAAACTTATTCCGGTCCTCTGCCCGGTCAATACTTTTTGGAGAAGTTCCCAGGATTTTGTAGCCTGCCTGAAAACAACTCATGGCTAAGTTATTAGGCACCTGGCCGCCAAAACCCAAGACAAGATTTACCCCATCAGTAGCAAGATTTGCTTTTTTCTCAATATCATAAATATCACTGACCCTTTCAAATGTTAATTCCTCAAAATATAATTTGTCTGCACAATCAAAATCTGTTGAAACAGTCTCAGGATTACAATTAATAATAATTGTTTTAAATCCTTTTGACCGCAAAGTTTCCGCAGCTGTAACACAACACCAATCAAATTCTACGGAAGACCCAATCCGGTAAGGACCTGATCCAAGAACAATAGCTTCCCGACTCCCATCTTCCGGCTTCTGCTTAACAACTGTAGGTTGCAAACTACAATCCGTAGACGCTGTTTCTGATTCATTTCCATGATAAGTCAAGTAAAGATAGTTTGTTTTGGCCGGGTATTCAGCAGCTAAAGTATCTATATGTTTAACTCTAGGCGCTATATCGTGTTTTTTTCTAAACTCTCTAATCTTCTTTTCGTTTACTTTAAAAGTTCTAGCAAGAAGCTTGTCCGAGAAACCTAACTTCTTAGCTTTGAGTACTATCTGACGACTGAAGGCCCCCGAAGAAGAAGAAGAAGAAGAAGAAGACTGAAGACTATCTTCAAATTCTACTATTTCTTTGATTTGATAAAGAAACCAAGGATCAATACCTGTTACTTTATAAATATTTTCCACTGATTCCCCTTTGCTGAATCTACGGGCTATAACAAAAAGCCGCTGCGTTGTAGGCAAAAGCTTAGTATCGTCTATACCGTTTCCTAAAAGCCCATCCTGGCCTGTTTCCATCATCCTGATAGCCTTCTGCAGTGCTTCCGGAAAGCTCCGGCCAATCGCCATAACTTCTCCTACACTTTTCATTTCAGAACCAATTATTTCCTTTGCTCCCACAAATTTTTGCAAATCCCACCTTGGGATTTTTACTACCATATAATCTAAACTAGGCTCAAAAAAAGCTGAGGTTGAAAGAGTTACACTGTTTTTTAGTTCTGGCAAGCTAAAACCTAATGCAATTTTTGCTGCAATGTATGCCAAAGGGTACCCTGTTGCTTTTGAAGCTAAAGCCGAAGATCGTGACAGCCTGGCATTAACTTCAATCACCCTGCAGTCATTGTTTTTAGGATTCAGCGCAAACTGGATATTGCATTCCCCAACTATCCTCAAATGCTCAATAACCTGCAAAGATAATTTACGTAAAAAATGGTATTGATAATTATTAAGGGTTTGAGAAGGTGCAACCACAATACTCTCACCTGTATGAATTCCTAAAGGGTCCAGATTTTCCATATTGCAAACAGTTATTTTATTACCATCCCTGTCCCGCACCACCTCATACTCAATTTCTTTCCAGTGCTTTAAATATTCCTCGATCGCAATTTGTGGGGCTTTCTTTAAGGCTCCTGAAACCATATTAATAAATTCCTCCTTATTGCTAGCCACTCCGGAACTCAATCCTCCCAATGAAAATCCGCTTCTTATAAGAAGCGGATAACCCAATTTCCGGCCAATTTTTAGTGCCTCGTTAAAGGTTCTTGCAAAACCCCCTTTCGGCACTTTAACAGCGATCTTGAAAAGCTCCTTGGCAAACAGTTCCCTATCCTCAGTAATTTGGATACTCCGCAGAGAAGAACCTAAAACTTGAACATGAAATTTCTTAAATATCCCTCTTCGCTCCAATTCCAAACCGCAATTTAAAGCTGTTTGCCCTCCAAAACTTAAGAAAATTCCATCCGGAGCTTCTTTCTCAATCACTTTTTGAACAAAATATGGGGTTACAGGCAAAAAATAGATTTTATTTGCTAAACTTTTCGAAGTTTGAATTGTGGCAATATTGGGGTTAATTAAAACTGATTCAATTTTAGCTTCTTTTAAAGCTTTTAAGGCTTGTGAGCCAGAATAATCAAATTCCCCTGCTTCACCAATTTTTAGTGCTCCTGATCCTAAAACAAGTACTTTTTTAAATTTATTCTTTTTTAATTTATTCCCCATATTGATCCCTGTTTAGTCTTATTTAACATATTTTATAAACTCATCAAATAGATATCCGCCCTCTGTTGGACCAGGATTTGCCTCCGGGTGAAACTGCACTGCCAAAAATGGTTTATTTTTGTGTCTGATTCCTTCGTTTGTCCCATCGTTTAAGTTAACAAACCATTCCTCCCAATCTTTACCCATTGATTTCATATCAACTGCAAAACCGTGGTTTTGGGAAGTAATTACAGCTTTTTTGCTTATTACATCCTGGACAGGCTGATTTTGACCTCTATGGCCAAACTTTAATTTATAAGTTTCTCCTCCAGCTGCCAAAGCCAAAATTTGACTGCCTAAACAAATCCCAAAGATAGGAACACCTTTTTCCAGCAGCTGTTTAACAATTTCAATAGTTTTTCCGGCTTGTTTAGGATCTCCGGGCCCATTAGAAACTAAAACTCCATCAAATCCGTTAGCTGGTAAACCGATTATTGGATTAAAATCCCAAGGCACTCTTGTAACTTTTACTCCTCTTTTTACTAAACTTCTAATAATATTTTCCTTTGCTCCACAATCAATCAAAACTATGTTTTTCTTACCAACCCCGTACTCTTTAACCTTTCTGCAGCTAACATTTGGCAAAATATTCTCTGAATTCGGGTCATAAATTTCATTTATGTCTTCTCCGGTGATTATTTTCCCTAACATCACCCCGTGTTCTCTCAGTTTCCTGGTTAACTCTCTGGTATCAATTCCTTGTATGGCAGGTATCTTTTGCTCCTTAAGCCACTCTCCCAGGCTCTTCCGGCTCTCAAAATGTGACGGGTGATCAATATAATTTTGAACAATCAATCCTTTAGCTTGAATTTTCCCTGATTCCCAAAATTCACTCTTTGGGACTCCGTAATTACCCTGCAATGGGTAGGTTAAAACCAGAATTTGCCCGAAATATGACGGATCTGTTAAAGACTCAGGATAACCTACCATTCCGGTATTAAAAACCACCTCACCTGAAGTGGATTCCTCTACCCCAAAACTTTCTCCTAAAAAAACTGTCCCGTCGGACAGAATCAGTTTTCCTTGCATAATTTGTTCTTTCCGGCTTCAAATCCTACCAAGAATTAATGTCAGCAGCGCTTCTCGGACATATAACCCATTTCTGGCTTGAGTGAAATAAATTGCAGCCGGACTTGCATCTACTTCCGGATCAATTTCATTAACTCTTGGCAATGGATGCATAATAACAGTACTTTTTGGCAAACATTTCAGTGTTTCTTTATCTATTTGGTAACTATATTTTTTAACATCTCCCTTCATATACTCTTTTGGGATCCGGCCGGCATAAATAATATCTGGCTTGATTTCAGAAAGTTTCCTATTCAGCTTCCTCATATCAATCGGTTCATCAAAATAATTGGCATGTTTAAATTCAGCCGGCATCTCAAGCCCTTTTGGTGAAATGCCGTAAATTTTATTGTTGGAGAATTTAAACATTGCCGCAGATAAAGCATGCATGGTTCTGTAGTGCTTTTGGTTACCCACTAGAGCTATTTTTAGATTGTCCAGCCTGCCAAATTGCTTTAAGATGGTATATAAATCAAGCATTGTTTGAGTTGGGTGCTGATTCGGACCATCACCTGCATTGATAACCGGTATCTGAGCTACATCTGCCGCGGTTTTAGCAGAAAATGCTTCCGGGTGCCTGATAATCAAAACATCCGCATAAGCATCCATTATCCTGATGGTGTCTGAAAAAGATTCACCCTTATGAATAGATGTAGCCTCTGGGTCGTTAAAGCCAATTGTTCCCATACCTATTTTTTGGGCGGCAGAGCGGAATGATTGTTCAGTACGGGTAGAAGGTTCAAAAAAAAGCAGGGCTGCAATTTTACCTTGGGCAATAGTGTAATTTGACCGGTCTTTTTTAACAAATACCGGATCAAATTTCTTGGCTATTTTTAAAATATACAACAACTCCTCTCTGGGAAAATCGTTTATATCTATAATATCCCGGTTTTTAAATCTTTTCATAATTTTTTCAAAAAAAATCCGCCCCCTACAGGCGGTTACTGCATCTAATATTTAGAGAGATTTTAAAAATACGCTTCATCATAATTCAAGATTCAAGATAGTTTAGCGATAAAAACTTAATCTGTCAAGTTCCCGCAATATTCCCCATAGAAATCCGGCATTAGTATTACAATTAGTATTACAATATGAATATGCAAAATATTACCAAGATTACCCTTAGCTGGGAGCTATATGAAACAGGGATACCCAAAACACATATTGCTTCAAGACTGGAGGTTAACAGAG
>JAHIVD010000030.1 GCA_018816815.1 Patescibacteria group bacterium | reverse complement strand
TGCTTTATTTGATGACAGAGTAGAGAGTATCTACTTTTTCTCAAACCCTGATTTTACTTTGTGAAACAGTTCCGCAGGATTTTTAAAGAAACCTTGAAAATCTCTTAGAACAACTTTTAGTTGTTTGGTTCTCCAAAGATAAAATAATGGAATGAGTCCAAAAAAGTTGATTAAAAATATGGCTATAAACCAAATTAAATCTCCTTTTTTAGCTGATTTCCAGAGACTGATTCCTTTCCAGAAAGTTTCCCACATAACAAAAACTAAAATTAATGATCCTAATTCTGATATTTGCCAGTTAAGCATAAGTAAAACCTGTGAGCTAATTGCTCTAAAATCTATTTTACAATAAATCAAAAGCGAAAAGGAAAGCAGTTTCGCTCTGTAAAGATAATAATGAATATGAGCTCATTTTGCAAGAGATTTGTAGCTGAATCCTGTGGCAAAATAACCAAGGGGAATTCCAAAACCATGATTCCAAGGGTCAGCGGCAATGAATTTATTGTTCATCTTAATTTTAAGGTATTGGTGCGGTGAAATATGCCAAACTAGACTATACCCAAGCTGTATATCTTCCTTTGGAAACCAGTTGCTTTTGATGAGCAATACGCGAAGGAGAAAATTTTGATGTGTACAATGCATAAAACCAGTTTGCAGCCAGAGTTTATTCGGATCGGTTTCAAATGCTTTCCAGAAAAGCAAGTAGGTACGGAACCTGTAGCCTTTATACCGGGAGACAACAAGTTTAAATGCTCTCTCCAGTGCATCTTTTTTTTTGAAGAAGATTGTTTTACATGCTTGATTGCCTGTTTCAGGCCTGGATTTGTAATTTTATGAATTGGTTTTCTGTAAAACAGGTGCAGAATCATAGTTAAGTGTAAGCATGATATCGTGAATGATGCGTGAATGATGTTAGAATAACTATACAGACTATATCCATACTTAATTTACAGCCATAACTTGCTATTTGTTTTGCAACCTAGCTTGCAATTATCTCTTCAACCATCTCTGTTGAAGATTTTGCATGACAATTATGTTTCTTATCATGAGACGGTATTCAATTGGGACTTCAATTGCTTTTTTGCGCAAAAAACCTTTCTTTTGCATTTCTTTTAAAAGTTCCGTGAATTGCTGGTAAGTTAATGTTGCTTCATTTTTTCCGTTTACCAATTGTTTTTTAAGAGCATCGTAAGCATATAAAGTATCGGCTTCAGGATTGTTTCTAAAGTAGCTGTTTGCCTTGCTTTCTAAAGTTGATTGTTCTATTTCTGGATTCTCAAAAGAAAAATATCTTTCTCCGTATTTGGAAAATTCCCGCATAACGATTTGTAAATAGGCAGTAGCGTCAGTTCTTCTGCCTATGCTTTGCCGGATGAATTCTGTACTTAGATGACTAAATATCCTATAACGAATTCTTTTTGCTTCCTTGCCCCCAATGCCGTTAATTTCCAAACATCTTTCAATAAATCCATTGATAAACTGTGTGTTATTCCTTACTTTTAGCAGTTTAAACATTTCTACATCTCTTTCTTCCAAAGCTATATACATGCTTCTGTCAATTACCCCTAATTTTTGGTTCGTTGGCTTTGGATTGATTATATAGTTACCAGTATGAGGATCTGAGTGAAAAACAAAAACCCTATCTCCGTTATGAGAAGTAGTGGGTGAGAAATCGAACTGATAATTAAAGAATCTCAAAAGGTGATCGACTGTCTCTTGTTTTTTCTCGTCTGTAACGTTTGGGTCTGCCAAAAACTTATTAAGAGTTGTCCCTTCGCATTGATCCTCTATTCTTACTTTTTGAGAGGTGTATAGTCTTTCAGGAGCATTGATTGTGGCTTCGCCAACATTCTCGGCATATTTCTGGATTGTTAAACGGAATATGTCATCTAGTCGAGCATAAACTGGGTCGTTAATATCTTGAAGACACCAATTGTATGATAAATCAAGTAACGACCTTGCTAATCTTGCATGCTGTCTTGTTTTCCCTTTGGTGTTTTGTTCGACTTCGTCCAATACTGTGGAGCTAAAAGTATATGACAATCGGACAAACTCTTCAGCATTAGGGTTGAGTATTTTAATAACGACTTTTCTGGGCAAACCAGCCTTGTTTCTAATGGTCGCTCCATAAGTGGTAAAAAGGCATCCGCCACCTAGATAAGAATCAAGTGATATAAGATTTTGTTCTAAAAATCGAGAAAGCTCTGGATCTCTTTGAGCCATTGAAAGAAGATTGTCCCAGAAGTGCAACTTTTTCACTCCTTTCATACTGTCTTGAGTTTGAGATAGACGCTCGTGAACAGCTGGTTCGAAGTTGATAAGCTGAACTGCCATTTGCATTCCACGAACGAACACTGGAGAAGTTTCACCAGCTTTAATCATTGCTTCGGTTACGCTTGACAAGGAACTGGTTTCAGCGGTCTTATTTAATTCGGGAGAAGAAACTATCTGAGTTGTTAGACTATTTAAGGTTTCGAAATAGACAGAGTTACTATCTTGAGCTTGTCTTCCAATGATTGAATTGGGGTGCAAACGATAACGAAACCCAAAATAGCGCAGAGCATCGGTATTCGAACCAAGGATTCGTGGTAAATCTTGAGAGTAATCTGTATCACCTACTTTTTTATAAACACTCTTGTCTTCTTCTTTTGCTTCAAATCTCACATTTCTGACTTTTCTTAAATCAACAGCCTCAGCATTAAGCGCCCTGAACATAAATGGTACTAGCAGTTGAGCAGTTGGTAGTCCAACAATTTCTGCGCTACCTTTTCTAATAGCGCTACTTAGAGCTGCTCTGAAAAACTCTTCTTTTAAACCCAATCCACCAACTAATATTTTCTCAAGCAGATTTCTACCTTTATCTGAAACCAGTAATCCATTTTCGTCAGACATTGTTTTTAAAGCAATTGCTAATTTTTTGCTGTCTGGCAAATTCTGAAAATAGTCAATAGCGTCGATGTAAGCAGCGAAGGCTGATTTTCCAACTTCGGTCAAGATGAATTTACCCGATTTTTCATCGTATCGGATGTTATGATTGCGCCAGTTGTTCGTGCATAAATATGTTTTGACCCACGCGATTGCCAAATCAGTGGAAACTTCTCTTGATGCTCGCGAACTTCCGGAGGCTGTCTTAACGAGCAGGTCAGCTTTTTGATTTAAGACAGAACTGGCAATGTCAGTTGCGGCAACTCCATTAAGACTTTCCTCGCCAGAGATATGTTCAATAGCAAGTTGATCGAGTCTTTGCTTAAATGCCTGATAAGTTGGGGTATCAGTGATCTGTTCAGCAATTAAAACAGCTCCTTCGTAACCGAGCGACTTATACTCCCTAGAGAAAAAATCTATTTTGCCTTCAATGCTTATATCTGGGTTGTTTATATGAGCAGTTTGTAATGCTTTAATCAATTCGCGTTTTTGAGGACTATCAGGAAAGTTTTCATTTAGAAGTTCAAGTAAAACTGGATAGTCTTGGTGTCTTAAATTACCAGGTTCAGTTAGTCTCCGTAGCTCGTCTCTAACAGGCTTTGCTAATAAAACCGAATATACACTGTCTTCATATAAAGCAAACCTGATGTTAGTAGGGCTCTGGGAATACTTTCTTTTGGTCTCTCTTATGTAGCTACTAAGATCCTGCACGTTTTCAAAGCGAACATTTTCAATCCGTTGAACTATTTCTTGAATTAAACGCAGCTGGTAGAATCTATCAAAATCTCTAATACGATCTTCTTCAGAAGTTGTACCTCCTTCTTCTTTGCTGGCTAACATAAACAGCGGACGGCATATTGCCAGAAGTTGGTATTGATCAAGTGTTTTAATGTCAGTTCTAATGTTGCGCATGATAGATTCAACAAAATCAAAAAGCGTTTCTTCTGATGAAGCAATAGTGTCAGCAACAAACTTAATTTCCGAGCTAATTCTTTCAATTTCTCCTTTTCTTCTCGCCTCAGCATAGAGAGTTGTATGATCTAAACCAAATTCTTGAATTAGATCATCTAGGGTTAATTTACGAGGATGTGACTTTTCTTCTTGTCTGGAGGTTCCAGTAAAAGAATCTTCAGGATTTGTTCTTATTGAGTCTGTTGTATTCCATTTAGGATCTTCGTACTTTTGCCAATTTCCCATGGTCTCGTTGCCAATTTGATTTTTAATTAGCGCTGCAAGGTGCGATCTAGTAAAGTCATATTCCTCGAAATACTCGAGTCCAGCCTGGACATACTGCGCTTTGGTCTCGAGATCAAGCTCGTAATTACGAGCATGCCTGTTTAACAACCGTATTATATCCATTGGAGATTTACCTTTGATTTGATTACGAAAGTCAGCAGGAGTAGGTAGAGGTTCGATATCCTTACCGCTGCTGTGTCTGACTAACTCTCTTCCGTATACTTTACTATAAGCAGACTCGATGATTTGTCTATTTGCTGGTCCGATATTTTCTTCCAGGATTGGGAAATAATAAGAATTAGGTAGATACTCGAAACCAGCAGATTTTACGGCTTGAAAAATATTCTCTATTTGTTCTTGATCCAGTTCACCGTCAGGAATATCAGAAAGATAGTATCGTTCAATATAGCCAAATAAGATGTATTTCAGATCTTCGTGTATTTGTGCGGAGCGATTGTAAGCATGCTTTGAGACGCCCCCTTCTAAGTCAATAAAGTAACCCTCTTTTACCTGAGGAAGTTCTCCTTTAATCAGTTTATTCACAGTACCGATAAACTGAGCTATAGAATCAACATCAGTTAAAAAAACAGCGTTTTTATCAGTGAAGTCATCGAATCTGTATTGAACGAAATGTACTAAATTTTCAAGCGGATCGCTGTTTCTATTGCGGCCAAACAGTTTTTGAGTTGCATTATTAACTGTTTTTTTCTGAAACATCTGTTCAGCTAAAGCTGCGCAACTCTCGACTTCTGCAACATTTTTGAATGTTGGCGACAAGAGAGAGCCGTTTCTAGTAGTAGATAAAAAGAATAATTTAATTTCATTTTCCGACATTCCTTCTGACACCAGGCGCTGATTAACCAACACCTTGACTCTCGCAGCAATTTCCCTTTTCGTTTCTCTTTTTGGACTGAACTTACTTAAATCGTAATATGAGTTAGCATCAATAATTTCAAAGAATTGCCCTAAATCTCTAGGGTGCAATTTGGCTAAGTACAGCGCTACGCTTTCAGTGTCATCTTTCACTGCTGCATCGGTAATTGCTTCAAAATTAGTCATTCTTGGAGCTCTTTTCAACTCTAAAGGCAGAGGGGTATAGCTGATGTGACTTGTTGCATAGTCTTTAATGGTATGTATGCCTAGTTGTTGAATAGCTCTCAAAAGGGGAGCTTGGTGTGCAATTCCTCTCCGATTCCCGACATGGTTGGCTAATTTAGTAAAAAGATTTACTGATGCGGTTGACTTCAAGCCCGCTTGTTCTAATAATTCAGGTGCGCCAAAATCCGAAACCATTTCGTGTAACCAATCGATACCCAATGAAGTTCCTTGTTGAGCCGCTGATTTAAATGCTGCTTGGTATGTGCCGTTAGTAAGGTGTTTTATCTCATGGGCCAGAATGCTTACAGTTTCATCTAAACTATCACACAAGTTAATAAGAAATTGCGAAACAAAAATCGTTCCGTCTGGATAAACAAAAGCTTTTGGTGTTTGTCCTTTGTTCATAATTACAACTCTTACTTTATTCTCCCACTGTTGATTATTCTCCACCATTCTGTTGACATAGTTTTGGAGAATAGCCACCCTGGGACTATTAATTTCAAGAGATTTAGTTGCCGAAAGGTATTCAAATTCTGATCTTATTCGGTTAGTTAAATCCTCAGTAATTTTTTGTCCTTTTCTATCTTCTACTTCAAGAATTACTGGCTGCAGAATGTCGATTTCCACGGTGGGGGTTGAGTTGTGTTCGTCGTCCAAATGAAATCCGACATGCTCAAGTTCTGTTTGATTCCTTCTGCCTCTAAAAAATTCTGTATCTATATATGTATCAGCAAGTAATGGAGAAGGTTGTTTTCTTGCTGCTATTGCAATTGCGGTTTTATTTGAGGGTGCACCAATTGGATTTTCTGATAAAGATCCTTCTAAACTCATGATTTCATTATGCCATGTTAGGAAATTTAACGAAACAAGAAATCAACCCAAGTTCTCTTCAAAGCATAATAAATGCTTTTTTACATTTTTGTACATGATGGCGGAGGAGGTGGGATTCGAACCCACGTGAGCTTTCGCTCGCGTACTTTCCAAGTACGTACAATGGTCCACTATGTGACTCCTCCTTAAAAAGCGTCTTAAAGACTTTGTCCTTGCGGGAACAAATTATCTTAAAGATCTGTTTTGTGTTCTGCTTAGTATATTATAGCCTGCATTTGCAGAATTTGTTAGCTCTTTTATGAAATCAAACTCCCTCTTTGACAAATTCACAGCGGTAAGAGCCCCCTGGGGCAGGAGGAGCAGCATTATATTCAAAAATAAAATAGGCGTTGCTGTTTTCTATTTTTTCCAAACTCACTTTTACAGATTGTTCTTTACCAGAAGCTAAATAAAATCCCTGGGCAGGAGATAAATTTAAGATTTTTTCCTGACAAACGCTTCCAGGACTTTTAGCTAAACATCCGGAAACCGTTACAAAACCTTCTTGGACATCATATTTAAAAGACATAGCTTGTTGGGCATAAAAATCATCATTTTTGCAGGTTGTTTTAATCGCTTTTGTTTTACAAATCAAAACCGCCTCTTTCTCGTTTAAGGGAGCCCCTATTGTCCTAGTTGTTCCTTCGGGACAGGAACAAGCCTGAAGATCAACGTAATTCTGATCTGGTTTACAAAAAGAATTAGAAACAGCAGCTGGGCTCGCAAGAGCAGGCGTTGGATTGACCTGTTCAGCATTAGTGTTGTTTTCTTTAGAGACAACTTTCTGCCAGTAAAAATATCCTGATCCTAAAGCAAAAAAAACAACAAACACTACTAAAGAAATTGTAAGTAAAATATTGCCTTTTTGAAAGTTCACAAATTAATTGTAACATGCCTCTTGTTTTCGGGATATTTTTGGGGTACAATCGCGCCAAACAATACCTGTAAGCCTACCGATACTTATATTCTCGGGTACTTTTGGGATTATTGTAAATCTATGGATGATACTGAACTGATTAAAGAAAAAATTAATATTGTAGATTTAATTTCAGAGTATCTTCCTCTTAAAAAAGCCGGTGTTAATTTTAAAGCAAATTGCCCCTTCCATAAAGAAAAAACACCTTCATTTGTAGTTTCGCCTGAACGGCAAATTTTCAAGTGTTTCGGCTGCCAGAAGTCAGGCGATATTTTTACTTTCTTGATGGAAAAAGAAGGCATGGAATTCAAGGAAGCGTTGGAAATACTAGCTCATAAAGCCGGAGTAACTTTAAAAAAATCCCCTGAAAAAAAAGATTCTAGAGATAGATTATTTGAAATCAATCTAAAAGCTCAGGAATTTTTCCACTATCTTTTAACTAAACGTTCACTAGGCAAAAAAGCTTTGAAGTACTTGAAGGATAGAGGTATAAGCCTTACGACAATTTCTCAATTTGGCATAGGATATGCCCCTAATTCCTGGGAATCCTTAACTAAATTTTTACTCAAAAGAGGATTTAGCATCCAAGAAATTGTGGTATCAGGTCTTGGGGTTGCTTCAAAATCCAGTTGTTATGATCGGTTCAGAGGGAGAATCACCTTTCCGTTATTTGATAGTAGAGATAGATTAAGGGGATTTTCAGGTCGGGTTTTATACCGCGCTGAACCAAAATATATAAATACTCCTCAAACTCCGATTTTTGATAAAGGTAATTTCCTATTTGGTCTTAATTTAGCCAAAGGAGAAATCAGAAATAAAAAAGAGGTGATCTTGGTAGAAGGGGAAATGGATATGATTTTGTCTTTTCAGGCAGGACTTAAAAATGTAATTGCTTCTAAAGGTACTGCATTGACAGAGGGACAAATTGATCTAATTAAAAAATATACGGAAAATTTAAAGTTGGGTTTTGATATGGATTTGGCAGGGGATAGTGCCAGCCGGCGCGGGATCGAGATGGCAGACAAAGCAGGGCTAAATATCAAAGTGATTCAGCTTGAAGGAGGCAAAGATGCTGCTGAAGCAGTGAAAACCGATCCAGGTATTTGGCAAAAAGCCACAACTGAGGCAGTACCAATTTACGATTACTATCTAACATCTATTGCTAAAAGATATGATAGTAAAAATCCAAGCGATTTGAAAAAGATTGAAGAAGAACTGATGCCTATTTGGGCTAAAATTACTAATGATTTAGTTAGAGAGCGTTATATTCAAAGACTTTCTGCTTTTCTTAAAACAGAAGAGAATATTATACGGAATGCTGTTGAGAAAATCCGCAAATCAACCTTGCAAAGCTATACTGCTATCTTCCAGGAGAAAGCTTTAAAGAGTGATATCGTATCGTCCAAATCAAGAAGAGAATTACTGGAAGAATATTTAATAGCTCTGTTTTTGCATCCGCCAAAAGATTTAGTTTTCATCCCAAGTTTTCCGGAAACATTATTCCTGGCAGAGAAATGGCGTCAGATTTATGTGCTTTTGGTATTATACTTAGATTCGATATCTTTTAAAAGCAAGGCTTTCAATATTAATGAATTTGTTGTAAATTTACCAAAAGAATTGCTTTCAGAAATAGATAGACTATACTTAGTAGAGCTTGATAAAAGACTTATTGATGAGAGGTTTTGGAGAAAAGAGCTTGACGAAGTTGTATCGGAGCTTAAAAAAGCTTTAATAAAGGCATCCTTGGGGAAATTATCTTTGGAAATTAAAAATGCGCAGGAGTTTGGTAAACTAGAAGCAGTAGAATCTCTTAGTAAAAAAGCTAGGGATTTGTCAATCAAATTAAAGAATTTATAAAAATATGGCTAGAATAAAAAAACAAACACCGCTAGATATTAAAAAGCTAGTTAAATTGGGAAAAAAACAAGGATTTGTGACCCAGGAAGAGATTCTGGTAGTTTTTCCTAAGCCTGAAGAAGCAATAGAGCAGCTGGATGAGTTCTATATTAAATTAATCAAAGAAAATATTGATGTGTTTGAAAATACAGCAGAAGAACTTGAGGCTGATAATGAGACTACTACAGAGTTGGAAAAAGAATTGGCAGTATTATCAACCCTGGAAAGCGGTTCAGTTACCGACCCTGTTAGACAGTATTTGCGGGATATAGGCAAGATTCCTCTTTTAACAGCGCAAGATGAAATAGATTTAGCAAAAAGAGCTGAAAAAAGCGAGCAGAAAGCCCGTGATAAATTAACCAGTTCAAATTTAAGATTGGTTGTGTCTATTGCCAAGAAATATGTGGGACGGGGAATGAGTCTGCTTGATTTAATAGAAGAGGGTAATATTGGTTTAATGAGGGCAGTTGACAAGTATGATTGGAGAAGGGGATATAAATTTTCAACCTATGCCACTTGGTGGATAAGGCAAGCCATCACCAGGGCAATTGCTGACCAGGCCAGAACTATCCGTATTCCTGTTCATATGGTTGAGACAATCAATAGATTTAATAGGACTCAGCGAAGGTTGATGCAGGAGCTGGGTAGGGAACCGCTTCCGGAAGAAGTTGCTAAAGCACTGGGAATTGATGAGAGTAAAGCCCGGGAAATTATCAAAGTTTCACAGGAGCCAACTTCTCTGGAAACACCAGTAGGAGATGAAGATGATTCTCATTTGGGGGATTTTATTGCAGATAAAGGATTACAGCCGGACGAGCAAGCCACCCGGGAACTTCTGAAAATCCACCTTGATGAAGTATTAAATAGTCTTTCTCCCAGGGAAAAAAGAGTTTTGCAGCTTCGTTTTGGATTGGAAGATGGGAAACAAAGAACTTTGGAAGAAGTGGGAAAAGAGTTTGGAGTAACCAGGGAGCGTATTAGGCAAATAGAAGCAAAAGCTATCAGAAAATTAAAACACCCAACCAGAGCCAAAAAGTTAAGGGATTACTTAGGATAGTTGATAACTAAAAAACCTTGCTTAATTTATGACAGAAGGTAAAGAATTGCCAGTAACAGAATCACCAAGGGAAATAGAGCA
>JAHIVD010000029.1 GCA_018816815.1 Patescibacteria group bacterium | reverse complement strand
TTGTCTTCCTTTTACAAAAATCCCAAGTTTTGAGGTTTTCTTAATTGCTTCCCTATCAACCATGCTTTGGACACTAGGAGCATACTTTATGTTCAAAGCTTTGAAAATTGGCCAGGTTTCCAGAGTAATACCGATTATAGGGACTGCAATCCCATTGATTCTCCTTATTTTTGCATCAGGAACCAATGCCATTTCCGAAAACCAAACCTGGGCTGTTTTGATCCTAATAGTAGGCATGATTTTTTTAACTCTGACAGCCTGGAAAGGCAAATTCAACATGCTTGAAATTGTATTTGAAATTCTCTCAGCAATCGGTTTTGCTCTTGCCTATATTCTCTTAAGACAGGCATATTTAAAACTCGATTTTTTCTCCGTACTGATTTGGTCAAGATTAATCCTAATTCCGTTTGTTCTCGTTGTACTTACTATCCCAATCCTGCGCAATAAAATTATCACATCAAAAGGTTTAAGGATTAATTTTCTCTCCAGAGAAGGTTTTGTATTCTTAGGAGGACAAACCAGCGGGGTAATTTCGGAATTCTTACTCCTTTTTTCTATTTCACTTGCTAATCCGGCTTTAGTTAATTCTTTGCAAGGCACTCAATACATTTTTATATTTATTTTTGCCATAGTTTTATCTAGAAAATTCCCTACTATTTTTGAAGAAAAATATACTTTATTGAATCTATTTTCCAAAATTATAGGGATAGGTTTAATAGTGTTAGGACTTTATTTATTAAGCACCAGCTAAAATTAATGATGTAAGAAACGCGCATACCAGGGTTGTCTAGGATGACGACTTAGTTGTCTCCAAGTCTGATCGGCCATAGGATCGGCTCCGAATCTCACAGGTCTAATCATTCTTCTTGGAGGACCATTAAGATTCCCTTTCTCAGAATTCATATCCCTCCAAGTAGACTCGGCCATAGGATAACGAGGTCTTGAACCAGTATTTCGCACAATATTACTAGGAACTGCCCCTCTCCCAGGATATATATCTCTCCAAGTCAGATCGTCTCTACGACAACTATCACCATCAATACTTAATGCTGAAGATAGTCCGGCAGGGTTTAATCCTTCTACTAGACTTCTACTATCCAAATTTAGCTCGGAACCATTAGATGACATATTAAAACTATTTTACACTATGGGGTTTAATTTGTCAAATTACCCTGCGCCGTGCATTCTAAGTGGAATCCCACCACTGGAGTTATGAGGTACAGGATTGTAACTGTAGCATCTTTTCCTGAGGTGTCAAATACCCTAAGCATTTTCTGGGAGTATTGTTTAGGATCCATTCTACTTGCCTGATTAACTTCTCTGGTAAGGAATCAATACTAACCCCTTTAGGGATAAATCTTCTGATTCTTTTATTCATGTTTTCAACACTACCTTTTTCCCAGGAATGGTAGGCATGACAGAAAAACATTAACAACTCCAACTCTTCTGAAATTTGCAGGTGGCAGGAATTCTCACTGCCGTTATCAGCAGTTAAAGTCAATCTTAAATCTTTAGGAAATACCCCCAGTCTTCTGACTAAAGCATCTTTTTTAGTTACTGCCAACCTGTCTGCTAACTTAGACAGGATTGTATATCTACTCAGCCTTTCAACAGTCACAGACAGGACAGTTTGGTCTGTAACTTTGCCAATGACATTATCTGTCTCCCAATCTCCTGGCCTAACCCTTAATGCTACTATCTCAGGTCTTAGATCAATAGATATTGAGCCTGGAATCTTGGAATCCCGGTGGACGCTCCTGCCATTTTTCTTCATCCTCTTTTTCCTGGCACAGGTTAAGTATTGCCATAGTTTGCTTCTTTTAGCAGATTTTGAGTAGATGTATTGATAGATGGATTCAACACAAATATATTTGCCAATATCTGATTTAATTCTGCCTGAGATTTCATCAGGAGTCTGAAAGAAAGGTTCCCTTAAATGTTCTCTGACATACAGGAATATGGCAGGTTCTTTTAATGGTGCTTTCTGCCTTTGTTTTAAAGCCTTTTTGTTTGCCTTCTCATGGGCTAAACCAGGCATATATTTCTGGTTAAAGTACTCATGTTTTCTTCTGCCCTGAGGCTTACGGAGTACAGATAGTTGGACCCGGCGAGGTAGCTGAGATTGATTTTGGCTATTTAGGTCTGCTGCCGGGGTCTTCAGGATTGCTTGTCAAAACATATGGGCTGGCAGTTATCCTGCCATATTCTAAATTGGATT
>JAHIVD010000002.1 GCA_018816815.1 Patescibacteria group bacterium | reverse complement strand
TAGGCATATCACCTCTAACCACACCTCATCCCATGTTATTGATACAACAACGGGTTCGGGCCTCCCCACGCTTATTAAGGCGGGTTCACCCTGGACATGGATAGCTCACTCGGTTTCGGGTCTATCGCATCCTTTAAAATCGGGCTATTAACCCTCGCTTTCACTGCGCTTCCGCCACATAATGGCTTAAGCAAAAAGGATACGGTAACTCACCGGTTCATTCTTCAATAGGCACGCGATTCTCACGCTCCGCACAAAGATAACTAACTTCTCGCTATCAGCTTTAACAATTTCCAGCTAAAAACTAACAACAAATAGTTAATTACTCTTGTGCGAAGCACGAGTTTCACTGCTTGTCAACATACGGTTTCAGGTACTATTTCACTGAGCGTTTCGCTCTTCTTTTCACCTTTCCCTCGCGGTACTAGTTCACTATCGGTCCGAAAGTATATTTAGCCTTAACAAGTGGTCTTGCTAGCTTCACACAGGATTACACGTGTCCTATGCTACTCAGGTGTCCCGCAGGCAAATTTGGATTTCGTTTACACAGCTATCATGTTCTTTGGCATACCTTTCCAGGCATTTCAACTATCCTTATCTGATCCTTTATGCGGAATCCTACAACCCCCGTTCAAATTTTCTTACGAAAATTTGCGCGGGTTTGGGCTGTTCCCTTTTCGCTCGCCGCTACTTGGGGAATAAACTATTGTTCTCTTTTCCTGCGCTTACTTAGATGTTTCAGTTCAGCGCGTACCCTCCGTTAACCTATGAATTCAGTTAACAGTGTCCGATAAATCGGACTGATTACTCTATTCGGAAATCTTCGGATCAAAGCTTATTAGCAGCTTCCCGAAGCTTATCGCAGCTTATTACGTCCTTCATCGGTACTTTCGACCAAGGCATCCACCGTATGCATTAATGTTGAGTATTTCTTGGCTTGATCTCGTTTCTCATTACATTGTTTCATTGTTTCTTGTTTTATCAAGTAACAAATCATCAGTAATGAATCACGAGTATTTGGCCTTCATACATTTTAGCTATTAGCCCTTTCACTTTTCACCATTAGCAAAAATGCTAAAAGTAAACCGTAAATGGCTAACAGCTTATTTATCCGTATTCACATTTCAAAGTGCAAAACAATCTAGGTTTGCACCTAGACTGGGTAGCTCAAAAAAAACTTAAGCAACCTAATCCAAATACAAACTCCTTACCATCTGAAATCTTAAAGCTAGATGGTGGACCGTGGCGGACTCGAACCGCCTACCTCTTCATTGCAAATGAAGTGTTCTACCAGCTGAACTAACGGCCCATTTCGCTGGCGTTTAATTATAAATTCTACTTTTTTAAATTGTAAATTATTTTAGAGGGATACAACGCTTGAAATCTTCCCGCACCTGGAAGATCTCGCAGGTCGAGGATTTTATTTACTTGGTGCGTTGCTTCTCATTATGTGTGAAATAATCACTAAAGGTGAGTTTATCAAAAAAGGAGTTATTTTGTCAACCTGTAAGAATCAACATTAATTACTTGTTCAATTAATCTGTTGGAATAACCATATTCATTATCATACCAGGCAAAAATTTTCACTAAATCACCATCTATTACCTGAGTTAACCCTAAATCAACTATAGCTGACTCACTTCTTCCCACAATATCAGCAGAAACTATTGGATCATCAGTTACAGCCATAATATTTTTTAATTCTCCTTTTGTTGCTTTCCTTAAAGCTTCATTAACTTCCTCCATGGTAACTTTTTTCTTCAGTAAAAAAGTTATATCGGAAATTGACCCGACAATAATCGGTACCCTGATAGACATTCCGTCAAACAACCCCTTTAAAACGGGGATCACCTCAGTAGTGGCTTTAGCTGCACCGGTTGAGGTGGGGATCATATTTACTGCAGCTGCCCTGGCTCTTCTTAAATCTTTATGCGGACTGTCTTGTAAATTTTGGTCATGGGTATAAGCATGAATAGTAGTCATGGCAGCTTTTAAAACACCAAACTGACTATTCATTATCCCTACTACAGGAGAAATACAATTAGTAGTACAAGAAGCATTATTAATAATCGCTTCACCTTGGTATTCATCTGCATTAACTCCTAAAACCAAGGTAGGCACCCCGCCTCCTTTGGCAGGAGCAGAAATAATTACCTTTTTTGCCCCTGCTTGCAGGTGCAGTGAAGATCCTTCTTTATTAGTAAACCTGCCTGTTGATTCAATCACTACATCTACTTTAAGTTTTTTCCAAGGCAAATTAGTAGGATCTTTTTCCTGATATACTGTGTAGGGCTTTTGATCTACTATGATATGTTTTTTATCTGATGAAACTTTGCGATCCCATACTCCATAAGCGCTATCGTATTTTAGAAGATGAGCTAAGGTTGAAGACTCAACCAAATCATTTATACCAACAATTTTAATCTGGTTACGATATTTTTCTATTGCAACCTTAAAAACACTTCTTCCTATTCTTCCAAAACCATTAATAGCCACTTTAATCATATAAATTAAGAATAACACAGAAAAATTAAAGAAAGCAAGACTAGATATTCTTCTTAAATTAAAAAGAGGAGTAAAAGTAAATATGGACAAAATGAACTAATTCTAATAAGAAGATTCTATAGGAAAAGATGACGGTTTAGGCTTACCTGTTGGAACAGAAACACATTTACCAACAACAGTATTACAATTTGGGGTATCAACAGGGCATTCCCTTAAAGTTGTGGCTTGAATTTGGCATTTGTAGTCTGTTAGGCAATCCTTGTCAGAACTGCAGGAGGTAGAGGTAGTGGGAGGCGGTGTGACGGTAGGGTCATAAGCATTATTAAAACTTTGATACAGTAAAGCCAACACATCATAGTCTGTGTGCCAAATAGTGTCCATGCCATATCTGTTATCTCCATTACCATTATCCGCTAGTCCCTTGGCGATAAACCCCCAATGCAAAACAGTTGTTGCACCGCGATCCTTCCAATAGTTTAATTCATTCCTGATGCTTGCCGATCTATCTCCTATACCGCTAAACCCGAATTCCTCTACCGCTACGCTTTTATTATTGGCTTTAGCCCAGTTTAAATCCAAAACTCCGTTTCTGTCTCCGTCATAGGTGTGGACACTCACTATGTCCACAGCAGGAAGTTGGGAGTATAAATCTTGCGGTGAAAGCGCCGTATGGCCGGCGTACATCATGCCGGTAGCCACCTGATGATCAGAATCCAGGGTTTTGATATATCCGGTGATATCCTTCATGAAATCAATGAAGATTTGCGGGTTAGAATCGAACTTTAATTCATTGCCCGGTTCCCAGGCATAAATGTTGCTTTTGCCCTTATTTGCTGTAACAAGAGTTCTGACAAAATCTTTATACCTTGTTTTATAACCACTCTCAAAAAATTCATGCCCCAGTAATCCAATCCCATTATAGTTACCTGTATAATATGGATCTAATCCTTGAGGACTGAATCCGCTATTATAAAAATCGATCATGCTCACTATGGCTGAAATACCGTATTGACTGGCTTTATCTAAAAATATTCCAAGCCTTCTTGCCGCCTCGTTATCGTCAATATTTTTATTAGCAGCAAAAATGCGCACTATCTTCATCCCCATCCTTTGCATTTCTAAAAGATCAGCGTCAATACTGGATGAGGCTGTATCCAAAAATATGGTGTTAAAAGTAGCTGTGTAGGAACCGGGTGTAATTGCATCACATGTCCACCTCCACCAACACGCTTTACTATCTTTAGGATTTCCACCACTACAGGTACATCCATCGCTAACTCCGCCGGTGCCGCAACCGCCCCTGCAATTCCCCAAACCAGCATCGAATGAAGGCTTAATGTTCGCACTGCACTGCAACTCAGCTGTTACAGTAATGACAACTAAGGCTGATAAATCAGCACTGTTCGGATCAACATATAGACTGGTTCCTCCTCCTCCCGGAAGAGTTGACACTGGTACAGACGCACCACCAACTGCATAGCCGGCACTGGCAAAACAATAAGGATTTTGGTCTTTGTACCCATAGTGGATAATACCTGTCACATTAGTACCCACAGAAAAAGACGAAGACGGGGTTGGAACAGGGATTGAAGTGGGCAGATTGCAGAGCTTGCCGTATTGCTCTCTCAGACAAGTAAAATCATCTGTAGTCACCTGACCATTATCATTAATATCACTAACTTCACAGGAAAAACCGCTTGCTGATTCACTTGCGCTTTTACCCATACATCTAACTAGTCTTCCAAAATCAGTAATATTTACCTGACCATCTCTAT
>JAHIVD010000028.1 GCA_018816815.1 Patescibacteria group bacterium | reverse complement strand
CATGAGACAGATCAGGAGTCGTTCCAAGACCTTCTGTTCCGGAAAGAGCATCAGCATGAGACAGATCAGGAGTCGTTCCAAGACCTTCTGTTCCGGAAAGAGCATCAGCATGAGACAGATCAGGAGTCGTTCCAAGAGGAGCTTCATGAGCCTGACCACCCAATACATTGCCGAGTGTTTTTCCAGCTCCACCCATAACTCCTCCTACAACTTCTCCAGCTCCACCCGCAAGGTTACCAACTCCACTCACACCAGGAACATTCCTGGCAACTTCTCCAGCTCCACCCGCAAGGTTACCAACTCCACTCACACCAGGAACATTCCTGGCAACTTCTCCAGCTCCACCCGCAAGGTTACCAACTCCACCTGCAACTCCACCAATAGCTTCTCCTGCTCTTCCAAGAACTTCTCCAATCATATCTTTTGCACCACTTGCAATATTATTTGCAATGCTACCGACTCCGTGGTCCAAAATTGCCCCGAATATCTCTAACCCTATTGTTGCTCCAAAAAGTCCTCCTACAGCTCCTCTTATAACTGCATTACGCATTCTATGGCTATCTTTGAATTTACCTTTGAGTTCTGCTTTAGCTGCATCATCGGCAGCTGTGGAAAGTTCTCTTCTCTGATGTCTGGCTTCTCGGATCCAAGCGCCAGCTGCCCCGCTGCCTATTCCTGCAAGCGCTTGACCAGCTATTCCTACACCTGAAATTACTGCTGCTGTCCTAATGACAATTTTCATGCCTCCTCCGAAAAACATTCCTGTAACTAAATCCCCTACAAGTTGACCTAAGAATTTACGGTCACGGAGTCTTGAAACAGTTCCGCTGGCAACTTTACTAATAAATTCCTGATTAGGAATTCTTCCTGCAACAGCTTTTACTGCATGGGAGATAGCTTCTCTGACAGGTTGTGATCCAAGAGCCTCTTTGAGATTACCCATGCCTTCTCTCGATCCTTTGGCCATATCTCCAATATTTTGTCCAAAATCATCGGCAGCTCCTTCAATTCCACGGAGGGTTCTACCCGCTGTCTGTGCAAATCTGCGTCCTAGTCCGCTTAATCCGGCTAGGCGGGATTCTCCTGTTTCTGCAACAGCTGCTGCATTGCCGAAAAGTCTTTCTTCTTCTGAGGATAATAGTGGGGGAATTTCTCCAACTCCTGGTTTAGTCATTTTACTAGCTGTATCATGGTCTGGTAATTCGTTAGCAAATGCCTTAGAAGCCCTATTAAACAATTCACTTGGTGGTGTTCTTCCTCCTATTGGTTGTTCGCCCATTATTTTGTTTCTTCCTAATGAAAATTATATCATAAAAGTATATAAAACAATAATGTTTTTTATGTAGTTTATATGTATAATCTAGATATGGAGATTTTTGCATCCGAATTAGGCGCAGGCGGATCAAAAACAAAGACTGCCTTATTTCCAAAAGAAGAAGACAGATTGCCTGAGATGCGTTTATCTATTCAGGTAAGAGCAGGATCAAAAGTAGGAACACAACACTTAAGAGGAAAAGAAAGTGGTGAGGATCCCGAACAGCGCAACGAAGACGCCTATTTTATCCAAGAAAAATCCATGGGAGTTTTTGACGGAGCAGGAGGGATCAAAGGAGGAAGAGATGCGAGCCAAGCAATTAATAAAGCATATCAAGAGAACACCGGTAATTTACCAGGCGATCTTTCTCCCGAGCAAATTCTTGAGGAAATGAAACAAGCTCTGGTTAATGCCGCTGGCAAAATTACAGGAAGAGGACACACCACGGCTACTGTAGTTAAACTTGTTCCTCAAGAAGATAATATAACTGCCTGCATTGTTTGGTATGGAAATACCAGGGTCGATATTTTAAAACCCGACGGCTTTTTAGAACAAGTTACCCAAGACATGGATGCAACCAGTGGTTTTTGCCGGCGCAACGATTTAAACGTCAGGCAAGAACAAGCCATCAGGGATAGGCTTTGTCAAAGTCCGCTACAATCCTATAAGAAGAAGGAGGAATTTATACTATATTTAGGAGAGCTTGGTTTTTCTGATCGAGAGAGTGAAAGAATTATGAAATATCATCCAGAGGATAATCCGATTTGGCTTCCGCCGCCGCAATTAGTGACATATTTACAAGAGTTGTTTGATGACGCAGGGGAGAAAAACGCCGTATCTTTATGGGAGGGTCGAAGCGAAACTAGTCTTTTATCCAAAGTTCCTATTACGACCGATATACTTAAATGCAAGATTGCGAAGTTGCATGCCGGTGACAGACTGGTTGTCAGTACCGACGGAGTTCATCAGACCTTGACCGCGGATGAAATTACGGAGGTATTAAAGAAAAAACCGGGCGATTTGGCAGCCGTCCTGATCAGGGAGGCAAAAATCGTCCAGCCGGATGAAAATCATAGACGGGGAGGAGCTGGAGACGACATGACAGTGGTAGTAGTTGAAATTAATACCGAACTCGAAGAAGCATTGCGGCAAATACGGCAAGCCATAGAAAGCAGGACAGAAATAGATTTTCAAGCTCTTTATACGCTTGTTTCGTTCCTGGAAGATCCAGGTTTTAGAGAAACTAATCAAAAAGCTATCTTGCCATTAACCGCTCCGGTTTTTGCAAGGGCTTTGATTGGACGTCTTCAGCAAGATTATGCCGAAGGCAACGGTGAGGCGGATGCTGTCCGCACAGGTCTTCGTCTTGCTGAACTTCTCGGATTTACAGAGACGGCAGAAGTCAGAGACCTTTCTGATTTTCTAACAGGTTGGTGTGAATATGCCTTCAAACAAACCGTGGAAACTGAGCAAGCAAGTCATGCCGTGTTTATCCGGCCCGAACCAGATTTGAAATTGTCTACCTGGCCAATTAAGATTTCCAAACTAGATTTTCAAGCCTCACAAGTTTTATTAAGACAATACCAAAAACAGGCGGAGACAAGAAGAATAAAAGATTTAAAAAATTTACAAGGGGGTGTATGGTTATGCGTTGACGGCATTCCCTATACGTGGCTTGCTTTAAAAGGAAGATTATGCACACCTTTCGCAAAGCGTGTGTCTGTGGATACTGCTGCTTCGGAAGACGTCGATCCTACAGGAGCAAGTTTAGAGGATCATTCATTACGCGAAGGCGTTGTTGGCAGATATGACATAAATAATGGTCTTGTTTCATTTGTTGCAGAAACAGGGGAGTTGTTTATTGGTAAGGACACCCCAGACAATATACGCTATCTTGAACAAGCAGGGTATAAACGCGGTGATCTCTATGTTCCTTTTTCAAACGGCGAAGAACCGATTGATGAAGCCATTAAACAACAGTTAGTAGAGATAACAGAAGCATAAAAATGAATCCTGTTTTAAAACCCGGGGTATTAGAGCTTATTTCAAAATCCGGCGCTAAGTTGTTCTTCAAGAGAGGTAGCAATAGAACAGAGTACAAAAAGCGTTCAATATGATAAGTTTGAATATAAACTGCCTGTATGTTTAATTGTTGGAAATGAGACCTATGGAGTGTCAAAAGAAGCATTAAAAATGGCAGATGCTATTGTTGAAATCCCCATGTTCGGGGTAAATATCTCTTTAAATGTCATGGTTTCCTTAGGAATTGTTTTGTATAAAGTGATAGAAAAAACTCAAGAAGACAAGCTTGTTGCTTCGCAATAGATTTAATCAATTTTATGGTATACTTTAATTATGGCAAAAATTATTACAGATCACAAGATTATGTTTGGAAAACCGGTAATTGCCGGAACCAGAATTACAGTGGAGCAAGTTTTGCGACTTTTAGCACAAAAGCTAACTATTAAAGATATTTTAGAAGATTTTCCTCAGCTTAAAGAAGTTGATATTAAAGCAGCTGTGGAATATGCTGCAAAAAAAGTTGCAAAGCCGGAGCCGAAAGCGATACGCTATCTTCATGAAATTCATAACAGATGAAAATCTGGGAATTCAGATACCCCGATTTCTAAAGAGCCTAGGTTACGACGTTGTTTCCGTAATCGAGATTGCGCTTAGTTATCCTGATATTGCTATTTTAGCTATAGCTAACAGAGAAAACAGAATTCTTTTAACAACAGATAAAGACTTCGGTGAGTTAGTTTTCAAAGAAAGATTGGCTCATTCAGGCATAATCCTGCTTCGTTTAAGGGATGAATATGTAGAAAATAAAAAGAGAGTGCTTTTACGAGAATTACAGACAGGAAAGAATTTTGAAGGCAAATTTACGAAAATTAGAGATTAGTCAATTGTAGAAATCCTCATGTTCGGGGACAGTATTGTATCAGGTAATTGAGAAAATTTAACTAAGACAAGCGGATTTTATGGTGCAGAGCTACTCTTCTGATTTAGTTTCCAGCCTTATTCTTTTTAAAGGCTCAAAAGAACCGGAAGACTGCTTTTTTCCGGTTGTTTTATTTTGCAAAACCGGAGTTTCTTTGATTGAGCCTTTAAGTTTTAAATACTTTTTTCTTAAATACAGGCTTAAGGGAATGGTTGTTAAAAAAGATAAAACAACTATCAAGTCATACGCCAAATCCACCTCTCCAATATTAAAAGAAAAAAGCGTTGCTAAAACCACAACAAAGATTATAGACATTTTGGCTGAAAAGATAAAAGCCAAAAAGATTGCCAAAAGATACAAGAAAAAAAAGAAAGGCGAGAAAAACCAGCCGGTTGAGGCAACTAAAAATAATACAAACGCGATCAAAAGGTAAACAAAGGTGTCATTGGTAAGATGGGTTAATTTTTTTCTTTTTAAGAAATAACTATAAACTGCCAAAACAAGCAGGCTCAAGATTGTTAGCTGAAGTTTAAATAGGGAAATCGCCGGGAGTTTAGTCAGGAGATAAATCGCAATTGTAATTGCGGGAATAACAACATACGGCAATCTTTTTTGGTTAGTTTTTACTTGTTCTTTCATAATCTTAATTTATTATATTACAAATAAACGTCTAAAGGTCAAAAGTGTTTATTTTTTAGTCTCAAAACTATAGTAAGCATAGTAAGCATCGTAAGCATAGTTTTTAAGACTGCAGGTCGCAAGAATTATGCGGCATTTACTATTTCTCTGTCTCAAATGAATAATATGCGTCATAAGCATAATTCTTATTTTGAGACATTACTTCAAAATAATATTTTTCCCCCGGTTTTAGTCCTGTTAAGGAAACTTTATGATTTTTTTCTCCATCTGCTCCCCAGGCGCTCTGGCCGTATGTTAAACTTTGCCCGTAGTTTACTTTATTACTATTTGTGTAGTGGTTTGTTTTCCAGGTTACTACGGCATAATCACGGCCGACTTCTTCAAGCGCAACGTTATCAATTTTAGTTGGAGTATCATCAAACATATAAGATTCAAAAGTTACAAGGGCGATTGTTGTACTTTTTATGAACCTCTCGGCAAAGTTCTTACTGTTAACTGCCGGTTTTGTTACAGAACGAAGGGTGACACTAACACCATCCCTTGTTTTTATTCCGATTTGGGAAATGGTATTGCTGGTATTTTGGTGTGTTTCGACAATCTGTTTTTTGGCGGAGTCTTGAGAAGCATTAAACCTTTTAAAGACTGCTTCGCTGCTGTTTGCTATAACAGGAGCGGTATTGCCGACAAAGTTTTGCGCATTTGAAAATTGCAAAGTGAAGATTTGGGTCATACCCTGTTGAGTTTTAATAATTTTATTCTTGGCATTTTCTTGAGAGTTGTTGATAATATTTGCTGTTGAAACATTAAAAGAAGCGACAGCAAGCATAGTATTTCCAATTACTTTGGGAGTTGTTTTTGCGGTATATTGATAAGCATTGCCAATCGAGCTTACCGTGCTATTTACTTGTTTGGCAACAGCAGTAGTTGCGTTTGACAGTTGACGGGGCAGAATTGTTGACCTTTCGGTTATATCTTTTGTCATTCCCGCGAAGCTAGAAATGACAATGGAGGCTAAATTTTGAAAATTACGAGCCAAATAAGCGGTAGAATCCTGTAATGATTGAATAGTTTTTTTAAATTCCGAAATTTCTTTTTCCCGCCTTAAAACTGCTTTTTTCTCAAGTTCTGGTAGAGATAGTTGAGAACTTTCTTTAATTTTTTCAACTATGTTTTTCTGTTCTTTATCTGCTTTGGTTTGCATGAGCAGTATTTCAGCTTTTTCGCTTGATAATATCCACAGATCCAATGATGTCTCTCCTGATCTGTTTCCTGCCTTATCCACCCCAACAACATCTACTCTATATTGTCCATAATCTATATTTTGGGAAGGAACTAGAGAAAAGCTGAGACTGGTTTTATTAGCAGAATTGTCCAGATAAAATGTTTCACGGATGCTAAGGGTTCTGCTGATTTCTATTCCTAATAAAAAGCTT
>JAHIVD010000027.1 GCA_018816815.1 Patescibacteria group bacterium | reverse complement strand
TTCACCGCAGGACTTAGAAAAGGGGGTTAGGGGGTTGTATTCTGTAGATGATGTCCCCTTGCCCGAAAGGAATCATATGAAAAACGATGAAAGTGAACCGTCCCTCGTTATCTATTTCCCCACTTTTCCCCTCCCCCTCCCCCTCTCCTCTCTTCTCCGCGTGAAACTCTCCTCTGTATTTGCAAAAAACATATTGACAAAAAGATAAATATTGTGATATACTAATATCATATTTACAATACATTCTTCAGTCCTGCGGTGAAATGTCAAGAAAAAAATGAGCTGATATTTCACTTTTTTGTCCCTGCATTAGGGACAGCAATGGCGTCAAAGGTTAAGTTGATGTAAAATGTTACTGATTTAATTAACCCAGTGTAAATGTATCAATATTGTGAAGAAAATTCTTCCTAATCAGAAAAAATATTTGACAATAGGCGATCACCTCCTATTTGATAGATTTCGCAAGCGGAATAATAGAAACATACTTAATTTTCAGTTTAGCGAGGCAAAGAGAACAGATTAATTTGTTTTAGGTAATTCATATATTTTCTTTGAACGAAGTAAAGAAAATATTACCCTGACCAATTTTCTGGCTAAAAGAACCAGAGCCCTTTTATGTTGATGTTTAGGAACCTCAGCATACTTTTTGGCATAGTAAGCCTTAAAAATAGTATTATGGATTTTAAGGCAGTTAGCAGCTTCTACCAAATAGTATCTGAGATATTTGTTACCAGATTTAGCCAAGCGGGTTTCTTCTGCTTCAAAGTTGCCAGACTGGTGTTGTTTCCACCATAATCCAGCGAACTTAGCTAAAGCTGCGTGATCATGGAAACGAGAAATATCGCCGATTTCAGCGATAATACCAGCAACCAGAACAGGACCTAAGCCGTCAACAGATAGGAGAGTATGCTTAATAGGCTTAAGTTCCCGTTCTATGGTTTTATCGATTGCCTTGACCTGAGACTCAAGCATCCTGATAGTGCCAAGAGAAGAGGCAAGGATAAAGTTAACAGATTCTTTTAACGGGTCAGGCAATCTATAACTAAGCTTTATGATTGCCTGCAATTCCTGAGCAATATTTATTGGTGCAGAGAAACGATTTTTGCCTTTTTCAGCAATAAAAGCTGCTAAATCTTCAACAGGCATAGATGCAATCTGCTCAGGAGAACAAAACTCGAGGATGACCGCAGAGCTCGCTTTTCCAAAGATATTAGAGAATGGAGCATCCTTGGAATAGTTAGAGAACTTAAAGAAAAGATTGGTTAAGAAGCGAGTTTTCTCAGCAGTAATAGATTCCATGAGATGAAATCTATGGCGGGTAAGACGTTGGAGAGCAAAGTAGGAATAATCAACGGTTACAGGCTGGGGAAGTCTGCCAAAACGAAGATTATCAGCAATAACAAAGGCATCAATATTATCCGTTTTAGACAAATCAGGATAAATCTTTTTGAAATTTCTGATTTGTTTAGGATTAATCTGATAGAGTTTAGGGTTAAACTCAGTAAGGAGAGGATGAGAGAAGAGGAAACTTTTGAGTTGCCAATCATAAATACCCGTAGCTTCGAAACCGATGGATATAGTGATTGGCAGGCGGGGTTTGGCAATCTGAACAAGAGATGCCATGAAGGATTCAGCACCTTCATAGTTGTTGGCAAAGGATAGGGCTTTACCTATCCTTTGTCCAGCATCATCAAGAAATACAGAGACATTTTTTGATGAGCCAATGTCGATACCAACAAACAGATTGTTAGACATAATAGATCACACTCCTTTCGTTTGATAATATTAGCAAGAAAGGGTATCCCTGTCAGCCTGAAGGCAACAGCCTCGCTATAGATTAGAATAGGCCAAAACTTGTGGCGACCCTGGTCCGCTTAGCGATCTATTCCAGGCACAAGAGATGGTCAAACATCCTGCGGGTTAGAAGACCACATCAGGAGCAGGGGGACAGACTTTTATAAGAAGAAGCTGTAAGGAAGCTCAACAGGAGGTAACAGTCCTTCCCTATAATGCTATAAACTAAATTATAGACTGGGATACCCTTTAATGTCAAGAAAAAGATACAGGCAATAAAAATTTTGCCGAGTCACTGGCGGGGAAATGAGGCTTGCTACGCTTCACCTCATTTCCCCGCCAGTGACTCTATATTTATATTATACGAGGAGGT
>JAHIVD010000026.1 GCA_018816815.1 Patescibacteria group bacterium | reverse complement strand
TATACCCATTTCATATATACCTTCTTTTATTATTTTATTTTTATACGGTCGGTGTGTCGCTGGTTGTGTTTTTTGTGTTTTTCTGGAGTTGATCCAGCCTCTCAGCGATAAGGCAGCGCAGTAGGCCAGTCATAGTCAGGTATCTTTCTTTCGCGATTTGCTCCGCGCGATTTTCTACATCTTTCGGGAGCCTTATGTGGAATGGCTCACCCATCTTTTCTTTTTTTCGGCTCATGAGATATGATATACACGTTCGTACACATATATTTTCTGGTTACGGGCATTTTAATGGCTTATTTTCATATTTACAGCTTCTAAATAAGTTAAATCGCACGACAAATTATTAAGAATCCTTATTTCTGCTTTTGTACTGCCTTAAAATCGCATTGTAAGGTACATCAGAACCTAACAAGAAGAATGCGGAAACCAGCCATCAGATAAACGTAAAAAACTAAACGTAATTGCTACATTCATCTACGATCCCCCCAGTAACGACTTCTGGAAAAAAAATTAAGCAGGCTCTTTTTTACACATCCTTGCGACTATGGGTATCACCATTGTAACTATGTCCTCGTTCTCGTTCACTTTCTCTTTCTTGATTACAGTTCCCCCCTTCAGCGCAGTCAGCAACCCGGGATTCTTGCTAATTATTTCAATATTCTCGTCTGCTCGAGAATCTATGGAATCAAATAGGGCATCGTATTTGTCAAGCCGAGTGCTTATTTTTTGAATTTCTGCATCGCGTTGAGCCATGCGATCTTTTAATGTTTCGTTTTCCTCTGATAGCCTCTTAGAATCCCCACAGGTCTTACAGAGGTTGCCGGATTGAATCAGACGACCACAATTCACACACCTGGAAGCTAAAGGATTGATTACTGTATTGCTGTTACCGTTACCCATGCCTTTAGCGTCTCGATATCCTGAATTTACTATTTGTTCGCTTAGGTGTAGGTAAATTGAGAGCATATTACTGTTTGGTATTCCCCAATATCGCATAGAAATCTGATTAGGCTGCATCTTCATGATTACAGCGTTTGTGATACTGGAATGCCTGAACATGTGAGGATTTGAAGGTTTGTTAATTCCTGCACGATGAAAAAGCCTATTTAATATCTTCTGTATTCCTGCTTCGCTTAATGGTATAAAACGATTATCAGCATTACATTTTACCCAGTCCTGAACATAGCCATAAACTTCAAGACATAACACCGATCTTGAGCCGGTCTTACAGCCTTCTTGATTCGGTATATGAAATGTTACTTCTTGCGTGTGTTCGTTCATTTCAACCAAATCATTCTTTAATGCTCGAAGTTCGCCCAACCTTAACCCGCTCTCATATAGTACAGCAATAAGACATCTATCACGCTCTAATGTAGCCACATTGATAAGCTTCTTAATATCCTCTGGGAAAAGGATATCCTGCGGTCGTATGTTGTTTTTGGGTTGATCTACCTTTATTCCCTTCAACTTCTTAACCATCTTATGATATTTGGGGTCATCTGTTTCATCAAAACAAAAAGTATAAAATTGAATCAGCCTGCTTTCTATTATAAAAAGCGAGCCTTTAGATAATGGCTCTTTGCGGTTCTTACTTTTCATGACCAGTCCATTTGCTTTGATATGCTCAATGAACCTGAAAATATCCTCCTGGGTTGCATCTTCTAATGGTTTGTTTAACCAGTTTTCACAGAGAATGATGGAATACTTGAGCAGGTCTAATGTGTTCTTCCTTCTGTCTTTTGCTTTTAGGGTCTGGATGAATTTTTCAAGTAACATACACTATCACAATCTACTACGACTTTCAAGTATATAAAATAAAACCATACTTTTTAAAAGTTATATGCCTGAAAAGTCTGAAAAAGTAAGGTTTTATTTATAATCCATACTATCAAAAGACAATCGGGACGTTTTTAATTTTTATTTGATTCGATTATGAAAACAGTTGAGATATTTAAAAATCATTTTATTTTATCTGCAACTATTTTAATACGGATTGTGTGCAAATGTTATTGCTTAAACGAACAGATTTTTTAAGAAACATGCCTATACCACGATAATACGGGGTTTGTGACTAAATTTTCGTCCTAACGTAGAGCATAACAGCGATTAAGAGGTAAAATTTCTTGCAGAATTTTTCCCCAAATGTCTCCATAGCACTTATCCGCGATGGTGAGGTTGTTTGGACAGAGGGTTTCGGTGTAACCAATACAATTACAGGGGAACATCCGTATCTCTCATCCACTCAGGGATATAGACCCCAAGGTCAGCAACGACAGTTTCAACAGGCTCTGAGTATCGAAGGGGCGGCTCTTGTTGATACTGCGCCTGAATGTGATTTGGCTCTACTTCACTCGCTAAATTTGCAGCAAAAGTTAATCACCCAGTCTGAGACAAAACCAGGGCTACTAAAACGCCATAATGATTTCACGCGGTTTATTTTAGAATAGCCTGCCTAAATATTTTTTGGATTCCTCTGGGCAAGGTTCATTCAAAATCCATTGGATGCAGCTGTCTGGATTGTTGCCATTGTTTATGGGACGATTGCAGGTTTTATCTTATATAGAACCAGTGGCAATTTTTAAAATTCAGGACAAAATCTTGTGCGAAAGACTTTCGGGACTAATATTCAAAAAAAGGCGCATATCTTAAAATATGATAACATAAATTAGCAAATAAATAGCAAATGATAATAAGGAGAACATTCTGCAT
>JAHIVD010000025.1 GCA_018816815.1 Patescibacteria group bacterium | reverse complement strand
GGGACTGTCGACGAATGCAAATAACATGATGGTTTTCAATAATAATCTGTATAAGGTTTAGAAAAATTTTAGCTGTATGCTGATTGTGGGAGATATTGGATTGCTTTTTTAAGGTTGTAACAGGGGACTGTCCGAAATTTTGGAATAATACCTTGGTTTTTCCTCTGTACCTGGCTCGTTTTGGCAGTTTCGAGAATGTTCCCTCATAGGGCATCCTCATTCCTGACCGCCACCTGTCTAAATCATAGTTTTTCATTGGGTTATTGTTTTTCCTGATTGTTCCGGGAGAACATCCGCTGGTTTTAATTTTCTGGTCAGTATCTTTAGTGTCATAGAGTTTATCCATGAAAATGTATCCTTGCTTTGGGCAGATCTGCTCCACAACCTGATAATCCAAAACATTAGCCGGAGTTACAGTTGTTTTAGTAATCAGTCCATACCGCATGTCCACAGCAGTATGCCTTTTGTATCCAAACCAGATGTTCTTTTTTGACTTTGCTCCCCATCTGGCTTCCTTATCAACAGCATAGTCTTTCACCACCAGGTTATTCAATTTGTCATGACCATCTTTAATAGCTTTGTCTCTTTCTTCCCAGAGAGCAGACTTGGTAATAATGGTTGAGGCGTCAATGAAGAAAAAGATATTTCCAAAGAGTCCTTCTTTCCGTAGCTTCTCATTAATGGAATTGAAAATATCTGCAAAGCGTTGTGTGCCAATCCGTTTCCTGAATTTGCCAAAATATGAATGGTCAGGAGTTTTCTCTGTTAAAGAGAATCCGCAAAACCACCTGATGGCAAAATTCTCACACACTGCCGCTTCCATCTCCCTATCTGAGTAATCTTCCCAAAACTGAAGAAGTAATGCTTTGAGTCCGCGTACTGCTGGAATACCAGGTTGTCCTAAATGGCTATATGTTTTTTGAAGCTCTGCTGCAATTTCATCAAAATTAATGAACTGATTAAGTTTGCGGTATGCGTGATCCGGCTTTACCACAAGAATCGAATTAGCAGTTGCATTTTGACATTATTTTTGATAATATAATATTGTATTTCCAAAAGAAATACATTTGATTTGCTAACTCCCCCCGGTTCTTTACGACCCGGGGGTTTTTCTTGCTTAAAATCCACAGATAACTTAAGATTAAAAGGTGAAAAAGAAAATTTTAGTTCAATTTGATGGCAGTAATTTCTAAAAAAAAGTCAAAAAGATCTCACCTCAAGTACACCTAACAAACTTTGATTATGCAGGAATGGCTCAATCGTTAATAAAAACCATACCCAATGAAATCATTTATTATGTTGGCGGAATTAAAAAATACCCCGGAAATAAAAAATCTGAGACTCTTTATGCAAATCAACAATCATTATTCTTAAACTTAAGAAAACAAGGTATAAAAATAAAACTTGGTTATCTTCTTATGTCTGGTGGTAAATTCCATGAAAAAGGTGTGGACGTTCAAATTGCAGTAGATCAGGTGCGTGGAGCTATTAAAAATGAATATGATAAGTGTTTTTTTATTTCATCAGACACAGATTTATTACCGGCTATTCAAACAGCAAAGGATGAAGAGAAGGAGCTTATTTATGTTGGATTTGAGAATTTTATCAGTCGTGCCCTCCAGAAAAATTGCTCTTCTTATCTGATTTTAAAGAAAGATCAAATTCTCAAGTTTGCAAAAGTTAAAAGAAGTTGATGTACTTTATTGTACATTTTTTAGACCAAATTGGTAAGCAAATTCTGAATTTGGCCCGTTCTGAAGGAATAATTTGAAAAACTCTCGCAGTCTGTTTAAAGTACCAATGGACTCACCCGATTCAAATCCTATTGTTAGGGATTAATGCCGGCACCATAAAAATGATTCATTCTGACCACAGGAATCGAAATTTTACTCCTTGCGAATCGTCTAATATTCGTCTATAATATGTCTATATGTTCTGTCCTAATCACACAATCACAAACAATCTTCTAGCCAACATTAAAAGAATTAGTAACTTGATAATTCAATTAAACAACCAACGGTTTCCCCATGTTGTCTTAGTAGAATTTGAAAAAGCAGCCAGAGTAGTTTCAACTTATGCTTCAACCAGCATTGAAGGCAATCCTCTCCCCTTAATCGAAGTTAAAAAAATTCTCAAATCTAAACCTGTTCACATAAGAGATAGTGAAAAAGAAGTATTAAATTACAACCAAGCTCTTTGTGATTTAAACAAAAAACTTAAGGAGGGAAAAGTAAAATTGACACTTGAGTTGATCCTAAAAATTCAAAAGCAGATTACTGAAGGGCTATTGCCAAAATTCGAATCTGGAAAGTTAAGAGAGAAACCGATAATTGTTAATGATCCACGAAGCAGAAAAGTTCTTTATTTACCTCCTGATGCAAAAGATGTAAAGATGCTTATGGAAGATCTTATAGAATTTATAAAAAATAATAAAAATGTAATTGATTCCTTAATTTTAGCCGGTATTTTCCACAAACAAATGGTTATTATCCATCCATTTATGGATGGAAACGGCAGAACAACCCGCCTTGCTACAAAAGTACTGCTGGCTGAAATGGGACTAAATACTTTTAATCTATTCAGCTTTGAAAATTACTATAACAAAAATGTTGCTAAATATTTTCAAACTGTTGGAGAATATGGAAATTATTATGAATTAGTAGATAAAATTGATTTTACCTCCTGGTTGGAATACTTTACAGAAGGTATTATTGATGAACTTTTAAGAGTCCAAAAACTTTTCCCTGAAGTTGGAATAAACCCGGAAACACAACTTCAACCTTACCATTTAAAAATACTTGAATTTATCAAAGATAAAGGATTTATCACTAATCGTGATTATGCAAAATTAGCTGATCGGGCAAAAGCGACCAGAGCGCTTGATTTTAAAAAATTAATAGAATTAGGGTTAATTGCAAGAAAAGGTAAAGGCAAAGCAACATATTATGTTTTAAAGGAAAAATAGTTATTGTGCTTTGCTGTGCAGAATTTAGGCCGTCTTGAAGGAATGAAGAAGAAAATTTTGGCTCTGTTTTTGGTAATCAGTTTACTAATCTTTTTTATGATAGCTTTCCGTAACAACTCTTTAGGCAAAAATATACTTGGGTTGCCGAGATCAAACAACTCAAATCCCACTATTGTTTTTGTTGGTGATTCCATGACAGAATACCTGGGGAACTTTGATGAACTAAAAGGATATTTAAAAAACTACTATCCCAAAAAAGAATTTTTACTCTTAAATTACGGCTTCAGTTCAACAAACATATTATCCGTACAAGACAGGCTGGAAAAAGAAAGTTTTCACTCCGGAAGAATTTTTAAGGCAATTAACGATATACCTTTTGATCTTATTCTTATTGAATCATTAGGCCATAATCCATTATCCAGTTATCCTTTAGAGGAAGGGTTAAAACTGCAAAGAGAAACCCTGGATAGAATAGTCTCAACCATCACAAGAAAACATCCTAAATCAACCATTATATTTATAGCCACTATCGCACCTAATAAAGAAAGATATGCAGAGGGGGTAGTGAATTTAACAACCGAGGAAAGAGGCAAGTGGGCCGGGGAGAGAGTGGCATATATTGAAAATCATATTGATTTTGCAAAATCGCACAACATTCCGCTTATAAATATTTACGAGAAATCCTTGGATCAAAATGGTACCGGAAATATTGACTATATCAACTCCAATGATTTTATACACCCTTCCCCTACCGGAATTTATTTCATCAGCGAAGAGATTGCCAACTTTTTATATAACAATAAATATTTTAAATAACTAAAAATCCCGATTAAATCGGTAAACGTTTCAATCTCGGAACCTAGAAGCTGTAAATCAGGATTCCCATCTTGCCCTAGACAGCAAATTTTGAGTATACTTTCCTACCAACTGCCTACTCCTAACATCTACAACTACACAATCATCAACCTACTCTTCTTAATTTCCGGTATCACACACCCGATGTGTAACAGTTTTTTTTAACAAACATATAGGAATTGATATAAAGTAGTTACTTCTCGATATTTTGTACCGCG
>JAHIVD010000024.1 GCA_018816815.1 Patescibacteria group bacterium | reverse complement strand
GCTACAGTAAAGCTCCACGGGGTCTTTTTGTCCAAGTATGGGAAGGCCGCATCTTCACAGCCATTGCAATTTCGCCGGGTCTATCCTCAAGACAGTCGCTAAGTCGTTCAACCTTTCGTGCGGGTCTGAACTCACCAGACACAATTTTGTTACTATCCGCTGTTGAGCGGATGGTTAGGGCATTTCTGCCTAACTCCCTTAATCGCTTAAAGGTTCAGACTATATCATATCCCCGCTCTTAACGGGGTCTTGGCGTATAGTCGTTGAGGGTTCGTCTCATAGCTTCTTCATTCTATCCTTCATCTTTTGAAGTCTAGAAGGATATTTAATCGTAAAAATTTCAGTAACTTTAGCTATATCAGATTTTTTATTGGCTTCCCAATGATACAAACCGTCATTGCTGCGTATGTGGATATTTCCACAAGCAAGAAAATCTCTGATTAATTCAATAATCTTTCGATCTTTCATTGCTACTGCAAAAAATGGTTGCAATCTTGAACCTGATTTCTTAAAACCACAAGATCCTTCAGCATCAATTATTCCTGCTAAAAAGAAACCGATTTCATCATCGTTAAAACGATCTAAATCTATGATTTCTTCAGCAAGACCATTAAGCTTAAGATCTTTTAAATCTTTACGACATTTTTCTATTACCTTAAGTCTATCTTGAACTTTAGAACTGTTACCAATTGCTGGTAACACATTTTTTAGAAGTTTAAGTTTTCTTTTAGCTAAATCTCCTGCGATAACTGGATATTTTTGAAGAAATTGAAAAACTCTCTCAACTTTCTTTTTACCTTTAAATTTTAGGTTATATCCTCCCTTAATTGGACTGATATTACCTACATTTAAGGCTATTATTCCATTTATCTCTTTTAGAAGATTTAAATCTGCGTTGGAAATTGTTAAATCAGGCATAAAGTAAAAACCTCTGCCTCTTTTATCATTTGCTCGTATCACCGAACAACTTAACTCTCCAACACAAAAGCCTGTGTAATAGAAGAATTTAGAAACTAGCGACGTTTCCTGCTGATTGTCTGCACCGGATGCATTTTTAGTTGAAAATTTAAGCATTACTTCAGTATTACCCGAAATTAGCCCGAATGTCAACTAGCACCGGATACACCAGATATTCCAGCATATAGCCAAGTGTGCAAATATCAATTACTCGATATTGTCCCCTGTCTGTTTGCTTTTTATAGAGGAACTTCGCTCAATTATGTTACTGTGACAATCTAATCGTCACATCTGTATATCGCTATACAGTTCGGACTATATCTTCTCCGGTAATTATCGGAGTCCGACGTATAGTCTCTGAGGATTCTTAAGATCTCTGAATTTTTGTAAACCCCCTGGTGCTAGATGGATTTTTTTTTTAATATCATATCCACCGCTCTACAAAGGATTTCAAAATTATGCTTTTTATGGGTCTTTAGCTGGTTTGCTTTAAAAAAAGGAATGATTGTTTCGTTCAAGTCTTTCAAGGAACGAACACAATATCTGTAAATATTTTCTTTATGATTATCATATCTACGATTTACGTAAATTGCTCCACATCCAAAAAAATTTTTAATTTCCTCTAAAGAGGATAAACTTTTTTGGCCTTGAGTAATCACAAACTCAGGAAATACCTGAAATTTACTTCTAGTTGTTCTATTCTTAAAAACAGAAACAGAAAAACAACCTTCTCCATCAACAAAACCAACTATCCAACCTATCATCTTAAGTCTTTCCTGCTGATTGTCTGCACTTGAAGCATTGTCAGTTGAATTAGGCATTAATTTTAGTATTACCCGAAATTAAACCAAAAGTCAACTAGCTCAAGATACACAGATATTCCAGCATATAGTCGGATTAAAAAACACTCCACCTCTAGGGCTTTGAAATTCCAAAACCTTAGAACAGTTCACATTTGTTACTAGCTACGATTATTAGTTACGTAGTCTGCATGTCGCCATGCAGGTCGGACTATATCATGTCCGATATTATATCGAACCCAAGCGTATAGTCTCTGAGGATTCTCCGATAAAACATCGGAGTCTTTCCTGCTGATTGTCTGCACTTGAAGCATTGTCAGTTGAATTAGGCATTAATTTTAGTATTACCCGAAATTAAACCAAAAGTCAACTAGCTCAAGATACACAGATATTCCAGCATATAGCTCGGTTTTACAACTACAATATTCTTCATAGTTACTGCTGCCGTTCACCAGATCTTAGGCCCCAGGCTCATCCCACCTTGCGGTGGAAGTCACTTGAGACAGTAAATTACTGGCACTGGGCAGGTGTCAGCCCCTATACATCATCTTTCGATTTAGCAGGGACCTGTGTTTTTGTTAAACAGTCGCTTAGCGTCTTTTATTGTAATCCCGCTTTGCAGCGGGACAGGACATCTCCCAAAGGTTACGTCCAGCTTTCGTTGCCGAGTTCCTTAAGGATAGTTCTCCCGATCGCCTTTGTATACTCAACTCGCCCACCTGTGTCGGTTTACGGTACGGTTAAAATTATTCTCTTACACGAGCATTTTCTTGGAAACAGAAAAATATCTTGTTACCTCATCGTAACTCGATTTTGTAGTCTGACAGATTGCTCCATCAGACTAAGTCAAAAATCTTGACTTAGAGGCGGATTTGCCAACCTCCACTACCTTGTTACTTAACCCCGCCAATGACGGGGAAGATTTTTCCCACTTCGTCAACCCTTGTAAGCCTCAAACAAATTTCTAAAAGAAACTTGTCCGAGCTTGTCAGAATAACTCCAATACAGGAATTTTGACCTGTTATCCATCGGCTACGCCATACGGCCTCACCTTAGGACCGATTAACCCCACGTTGATTAACATTGCGTGGGAAACCTTGGGCATTCGGCGATCCCGTTTCTCACGGGAATACGCTACTCATACCGGCATTCTCACTTCTATACAGTCCACCCCGCCTTACGACGGAGATTCACTCCATATAGAACGCTCCTCTACCACTTGAATCGATTTCTCGATCCAAATCCAAAGCTTCGGTAGTAAGTTTAAGCCCCGATTAATTGTCGGCGCCTTTACCCGTAATAGACCAGTGAGCTGTTACGCTATCTTTAAAAGATGGCTGCTTCTAAGCCAACTTCCTGGCTGTCTAAGGATAAAGACTACCTTTAACACTTAACTTATCCTGAGCCTTAATAAATTAAGACTTAAGACCCTGCAAAATGCAGGACATTTAGGGACCTTAGCTGTTGGTCTGGGATGTTTCCCTCAGGCCCGCTCCGCTTAGCCGGATCGGACTGACTCTGAAATTAACATTGCAGTATTCGGAGTTTATTTGAACCTGACCGATTGCTCGACCAGAATCCATTCAGTGCTCTACCCCTGCAACTAAAATTTTCAGGCTATACTTAGATATATTTCGAGGAGAACCAGCTATCTCCGAGTTCGTTAGGCATATCACCTCTAACCACACCTCATCCCATGTTATTGATACAACAACGGGTTCGGGCCTCCCCACGCTTAT
>JAHIVD010000023.1 GCA_018816815.1 Patescibacteria group bacterium | reverse complement strand
ATTTTTCATCGCAAGCGGGACTCCATTGAAGCCCATTTGACCATTGTTCTTACCGCTTTAGCCATGGGGAAAAGCATCGAATCACAAACCGGCATGAGCATTAAGCATCTGGTGAAAACTCTGCGCCCCGTTAGATCCGGTATTGTTGTTATCAACGGTCAGGAATATATTGCCGATGAGGACATTTCTCCGGTTATCCACACCTTACTGCAAAAACTTCGTTCAGGACACTAATTTGGGAAACTCAGGGGAATTTCAGATCCCTGATTTATCAGGAAAAGTTGCCCTATTTGGTTATTCAACTAATCCGGAGGGGCGTTGCACTTTGCATCCGGATTTGTAGCATAAGCCTTTAAAGCTACATTACCTGCCATATCTTTTACATCAAATAGAAATCTTAAATAATGTTCTTTAATCTGACCGTCAGAGATCGCAAGAAGATCTCCAACTAAAATTTGATCCTTGCATGGATCTTCATGCCAGAAAATTGGTCTTGCTTCGATATTATCCAAAACATATGGCTCGTCATATTCGAAATTACTATAATATTGTCCAACAATTCTACTTCCCAGTGCTTTCTGCAGTGTCTTTGGATCGTGTTTTTTAATAAAAGCAAATCTAATCCCTGTCCCTAATTCCCTAGTTGAATCAACAACAAACTTTTTATCTTTGTTTAGCTCAATCTTTTTGAGTAATTCTAAGTAAGAAAAACCATAATTCTCAGAACGTTCGTATTTTAGAAGAACAAAATAAGCAAGATACAGTTGAATTAATGATATTGAGATAATTACAATAATAATCAGAGCTTTAGATTTAAAGGATAAAAAAATATTTAATAAATAATTTATGCCAAAGGCAATAATTATAGTAATGCTCCAAAAGAAAACAAGAGTACGAATCGTACAAAACGGATCTTTCGTGAGGCTAGCAGGAATAGGAGCTAAAACAGTTAATAAAATAAGTATTCTAATAAGCGGGGATGAGTGGTTTTTCATAAATGACCTCAATCCAAATACAAACAGAACAACCATCCAGCTATAAAATACTGAAAGGTCAGGCATTGAGCGGGCACTCTGAGGATCAGGATCAAAAAATAAATTTTTAGGAGAAAAATATGCCAAATACTGGCTTAAAAACTCCCTGATAACAAATAATTGTCTGCCAAAAGGGAAATTGCGAAGACTCCCGCTATTATTTTGAAAAAATTGGGCGTTAAAATAATCAATTTGAGTAAGTCTCCTGGTGAATGCACCTGAGTTTAAAATTATTAAATGAGGTATTTGAGTGATTCCAAAAAGAATTAATCCCAAAACTAAAATTTTCCTATCTGAAAATAGAATTCTCCTGAATAATAATATAAAACCAATTAAGAAAAGAACGCTAATTAGCCGCTCGCTATAATAAGCATGTGTAGACAAACCTAAAACAAATGTGGCTACAGGAAAAAACCAAAGTCGCTTCAAGGATAGATAAAAAAATAATATACTCAAAGCGAATAACGTGACACCCAAACTTGCCTCTGTACCAATCCTTGAGAAAAATACCGCCCAAGGCGAAATTGCAACTAAAAAAGCAGCTGTTACTGACAGACCTATCCTTTTTCTTTTCTTAAAATCAATTAACAAAATAAATGTTGTAATCACCAGTATCACTCCTGAAACCGCAGATACAAAATGAATAGAGAATATTGAATTTCCAAAAAGGTAGATTGGAATAACTGACAAGTAGGTGTACAAAGGTGCTTGAAATGATCCAAACGACCTAAAAAGAATGGGGAAGCTTTGTCCATAACGGTCTTTGCCGGTTTGCAATATGGAAAAAGCATTATATCCCTCAGACGCCTCATCAATAATTAAACCAGGAGGTATTTTATCAAGCTGGTAAAACCTTAAAAATACCGCAGTTAAAATAACTACGGAAAAAATAATTATATACTTCCAATTAAATCTCATGCTCGTTTAAAATACCTTACTCTCTTTAGAATCAATATTATCCCAATGGTGATCAAATAATTAACAACCGGAAAAAATAATATTGGTCCCAAATTGTATGAAGGAGAAATAATAGAGCTGATTATCATAATAGATATCGAATATATCAGGATATCTAATGATAAAACATATATGGAAAATATGATTCCTACTAAGAAAAATGGTAGAAATATTGGTGAGTATTTCTTAAACTCCTCAACGCCCAATCTTTCTCTCGGATGGCTTTCAAAAAAATACAAATTAGGATCTAGGTTGACGAAAAAATTACTTTGTAATTTAGTAATCGGTAAATTGTACTCTTTAAAATAAGTCAGCGTGAATTTATTCTTATATATCTTTCCAAGGTCATTAGCATAAAACTCGTGCCTTTTGTTATACTGCTGGATATCAAGTGCCGAATTCCGAAAAATACTTTCGTCAAAAGCTTTTCTAACCGTTATAAAAAATAAAACAGTGGTTAGTGTCAAGAGTAATAAAAATAGTTTTCTGGATTTATTTTGCCAAAAATATATAAATGCTACAAAACTCAAGACAAAAACCAACAAACCAACCCAGAAATTTCTTTGAATAACAGTCCACCACCAAGAATTTAAGATTATCACTAATAAATGTGCGAGTATGAATTTTTTCATTGGAGCACCTTTAATTTTCATTAAATCAATTACACTTTTCTTTAGGATATTTTGTGCATTCAGCTTTCGCATAAATTTAAGCGACTAATCGAAGTACATGTTTTGCAAAATTATTTTTGTTGAATCTTTTAGCCGATTCAGTAGCTTGCTCTGATATATTCTGCAGTAATTTTGTGTCTCTTGCTAAACTTGTTGTTAATTGTTTAGACTGTTCTAAATTGTCCCACAAAAAACCATCTTCGCCGTTACTCAGAATTTCTTTTAAACCTCCTTTGTTGACAACCACAGGCACAGCCCCTGCTGCCATTGCCTCAACTACAGATATCCCAAAATGCTCCATTTTGGTTGGATCTTCCTCGTTAAAACCTAATGCATGCCAATAAATGCTTGACTCGCCGTATAATTTAACCAGATCGTCATATGCTAGATTAGGATAAAATTTTATTGACACCCCTTTTGCCAGATCCTGCAACTGCTGTAAATATTCTTTATCCCCCTCTCCTGCCGAACCAACCAAATGCAGACTCCAGTCCTTTATAGACCCTTCTTTAAAAAGTTCTTTAAAAGTTCTGATCAAGATCTCATGTTTTTTATCCTTTAAATATCCAAAAAAACGACCGACTGACAATATGTATTTTTTCTTTTGAAGAGGCCGTATCTTGCCAACATCAACCGGCGGATAGATTATTTGAGACGGCAGCGGCCAATTTTTCTTTGAGTTCTCCTTTGTAAATCTTGAATTATATATAATTAAATCCCAACCCTTAAGTTTCAATTTGCCCCAAATGCTTTTTGAAGGCTGCCCAACAAGGGGAGATTGAATATGCAAAATGTTTTTCTTTGCGGTTGGAAGAAAAATACTCCCATCGGTTAAATAGAAAAGTACATCGTATTTTTTTAAAAAAGAGATTCTGGATACGAAAGAAGAGTTTTTGCCAACAGGAGCAAAAATAAAATTTACGGATTTTAAATCAAGGTTAAATCTTTTCGACAGCTTATTCTTTAAAAAATTTCCCCCTAAATTTACCAAATGACGATCCAAAAGAACATCCACATCATTACCGGAAGAGAGAGTTTCCGCAATAGTCATCATATATTTCTCTCCCCCACCAAAAGTATCTAAATATGGAGAATAAATTGCAATTTTCATTCAACGTTGAAATTGATTTTCTATCAGGCTTTTATCTAAATCATCATACACCTTATTTAAATCTTCAGACTGTTGCAGCTGCCACAGTCTCACGTAAGTAATATACAGACTAAAAGCCTGCAACATAGAGTCCATCACGCCGACTGTTCCGTTGAAAAAACCTTTTCTTAAAATGCTTTGGTTGAAAATCTCAGTAACAAAGATTCTTAAAAACCGCCACCCGGACATCTTTGGATGTTTCAAATCAAATCTTAATTTTGCATCAATTTTTGACCATTCCAAGCTTTTTAAAACAATTTGATCAATATTGCGATGTGTTAAATGTAAAAGAGAATTTTTACTATAACCTAAATCACCTTTAAACTTTGGATATTCATGAACTTGACCAACCCACTCTTCAAAATTATCCTTTTTGAAAAGCCTTACTACCCAATCAGGCCAAAAAGGACCATGTTTAACTTCTTGGCCAAAGATGATATTTTTACGGGATATTGCATAGGCGGAATAATCTGAAAGAGTTATCACAGTCTCAATTTCCTTTTTCAAAGGCTCAAGCACCCGCTCGTCTGCATCTACAAAAAACACCCAATCCCCTGAAGTCTTTTTTATTGCTAGATTGCGAATAGAAGAAAAATCCTGCAAATTCACTTCGAAAATTTTTTCTGTGTATTGTCTTGCTATATTTAAGGTATTATCCCCGGATCCGTTATCCACAACAATAATCTCATCAGCCCACTTAACAGATTCTAAACAGGCTTTAATTCTGTTTTCTTCGTTTTTTGTAATTATAACTACACTTAACATATTTAACTCTTAATCTTTTTAAATATCCGTTCAAAGAAATTACCCGGATGTTTTGACCTATTAATCCAATAGTTAAAAGCCTTTGACGATTGATTTTTTAGATTACTTAATTCCAATAGATCAATGTCCTGCTGTCTAAACTTTTCCTTTTCCCATAATTTCAGATAAACGACTGCAAAGGAAAAAGCTTGCAATAAACTCAGAGACAAACCATGTAAACCATCCTTATATCCGCTGTTTGCAAAAAATCTTGATAAAAACTCCCTTAGTGGCTTTTCAAAAAGATCCTTCCAGTCAAATTTACACCCCTCATCTATTAACTCTTTTGCCTGCACACCCGTATATCTGTCCATTCTTTCCATGAATTGAGAGATAGTCCCGTAGCTACGGTGAACAATAGCGTATTCCTCATCCGGGGGAAGATCAAGACCCTGTCCTGAAGCTTCAGGGGGTCTGTGAATTTTATCCGTCCATCTGACTTTGCCCTTTTTGAAAAATCTTATATTATAATCCGGCCACCAGCCAGAATGCTGCATAAAACGCCTGAAGATAATATTCTTTCTTGGCACTCTGACATAATCAATTTGATGCATCTTCTCAGCAATCTCCTCCAACTTTTTTGCTAAAGTTTCAATAATTTCCTCATCTGCATCTAAAATCAGGATCCACTCGTGTGAGGCTTTAGAAATCGCAAAAT